>CAYOPU010000127.1:0-6406 GCA_964405915.1 uncultured Smithella sp.
CCAGTGAAACCGGGGAGACAAGACCGGAAGGATGAACGGCGGTAATCTCGGTAATGATCAGGCCAACGCCGCTTTGCGCCCGGCGCCTGATATAGGCAAGGTTGGCCTCGCTGACCGTGCCGTCGAAATTACCAAGAGCTGTTCCCATTGGCGGCATCACAAGCCGGTTGGGAAGGGAAAGTGATCGGATTTTGATTGGTGCCAATAAATGATCAAGGGTTTTCATGGGCTGTCTCCTTTTTCTCGCGTTACGATTAATGCACTGAACTGTGAATCCCGGCCAGGCTAAGGCAAAGGGCAGGACTGAATAAAATCGACAATCTGCTGATCATGCAGACCAATGCCGGGCCTGCCGTCCAGGCGTTTGCTCATCCGGCCTTTTTCAAAAAGGAGCAACGTGGGAAAAATTTCAATATCGTATAATTCGGCAACGTGTTCTTCATCGTCGGCCACCAGCAGCAAACGACCCTGTTGTTCGCGCGCCTGCTGTTCAAACACCGGCAGAACTTTCCGGCAGAAAGGACACCAGGACGCGTAAACCATGGCGATCACTTTGTCCTTTTTCTGAAGAACCTGTTCCAGATCATGAAGGTTGTTGACCGATGCGCATAACTCGTTCGCGTCCATAGATTCCTGCCTCCCTGACGTTGATATTGACCTCGCAGATCCATTGGCAGACCGCAAGATCCACCGGATGTCCAATCAGCATAACGACTCTAAATTATTTATCTGCCGGCAAGGTCTTTCGCACGCTGTGCCGCCGCTTCCACAGCCGCCATCAACGTTGCACGAATTTTTCCCTCTTCCAGAACTTTCAATCCGGCGGCCGTGGTGCCGCCCGGCGAAGTCACCATGTTTTTCAACTGCGCGGGATGCTGTCCGCTCTCCAGACACAAACGCGCCGATCCCAGCATCGTCTGGGCGGCAAGTTTTTCGGCCAGATTGCGCGCCAGCCCCAGTTGCACACCGGCGTCGGTCAGCGCTTCAATCATCAGGAAGCAATAAGCCGGGCCGCTGCCGCTCAGGCCTGTTACGGCGTCCATGTATTTTTCATCCACTTCCACGGCCAGCCCCACGGCGTTTAAAATTGCGAGGGCATACTGCACGTCGTCCTTTTTCGAAAAATGTCCCCGGGCCACGGCGGCGGCCCCTTCACCCGCCAGCGCGTTGACATTGGGCATCACACGCAAAACACGCGGTTTCTTAGACAGGGCTTTTTCAATAAATTCCGTCGTCACCCCCGCCGCGATTGAAATAAAAAGTTTCGACGGACCCGCAACCGGACGAATGCCTTTGAGGGTTTCCGGAAAATTCTGAGGTTTGACCGCCAAAATAATAATGTCGGCCTCTTTCACCGCTTTCCTGTTGTCGGCCGTGACCTGCACTTTCAGGGAGGAGCGAAGTTCATCGAGCCTCGCAGAATCAATATCCGTCACGGTGATATTTTTTGCGGCAAGAATTTTGCGGGTAACCATCCCTCCGGCCAGAATACCGCCCATCTTTCCGCCTCCGATAACCGTCACTTTTTTACCTGTAAACATAGTCTTTTCACCCTCCGCGATGATGGTCAATACATGCAACTTTTCCCGGCATTCTGTCAATACAATATTGATTCTTCCATTGTATTAAAATTTGCTTTTGTGATAATCATCCTCAACTGATCCCATTTTACAGGAAAGGAACGGACAAAAATGTTTGAACAGGACTATCAGGACAAACTCACTACGCCCGAAAAAGCCGTATCGTCTTTTCCGGACAACGGTTTATTGTCGCATGGCAACCTGCAAGCGGAACCTCCGGCATTATTAAAAGCCATTGAAGACAGGCTTCGTTCCGGTAATCTGAAAAAACTCAGGGTTTTTCATCTCGGAACCAGCGTGTATGCGTCAAAAACTATCCTTTCGCCGGAAATGGCTGATTGCGTTGAGGCCTATCCGTGTTTTGTCCTGACCAAAGAGAGAGGTTTGGTTTACGGGGGCATTTCTCAATTTATCCCCAATTATTTTCATCAGCTTCCGAAGCTGATTGAAGAATATATGGATGAGTTTGACACAACCGTGACGACGGTCAGTCCCATGGATAAAGCAGGCTATTTTTCTTTCGGCACGTCGGTTGATATAACACCCGTCGTATGGAAACGGTCGAAACTGCGCATCGTCGAAGTCAATAAACATATGCCCCGTGTCTTCGGAGGGGCGCTGCTGCATATATCGGACGTGGATATGATCGTCGAGAACCACCAGCCGATATGGGAATCTCCGCCTGCCAAGCCGGATGATATTGATGAGGCCATCGGTAAAATCGTCGCTGCAATGGTCCCTGACGGCGCAACCATCCAACTCGGTTTCGGAAATCTTCCCAACGCGGTGGCAACACAGCTGTTTAACCACAAAGACCTTGGCGTGCACACCGAAGCCTTCTCGCCGGTGATGGTAAGCCTTTTGAAAAAAGGCGTTATCAACGGAAAGAAAAAGTCGCTGCATCCGGGCAAACATGTCTATTCCTTCGCCCTCGGCGATCATGACATGATGGAGTTCATGAACGATAATCCCGCCGTCGAGGGATACCCTCTTTCCTATACGAACGATCCGGAAATCATCGCCAAAAACGATACGATGATTTCCATCAACGCCACGCTTCAGGTGGACTTGAGCGGGCAATGCAATTCCGAGTATCTCGAAGGCGCTCAGTTTTCAGCAACCGGCGGCCAGCTTGATTTTGTGCGTGGCGCTTTCAATTCAAAGGGCGGAAAATCCATCCTGACGTTTCGCTCCACGGCAAGAAACAACACGGTCTCCAGGATCGTTCCCCGGCTTGACCCCGGAGCCATCGTCACGACGCCACGCATGGATACGCACTATCTGGTTACGGAGTACGGCGCTGTCAACCTGAAAGGCAAGTGCATGAGGGACCGCGCCCTGGCCATCATCAGCATTGCCCATCCGGATTTCCGTGAAAACCTCATGCTGGAAGCGGAAAAAATGAGGCTCTTCTGATGCATAAAAAACCGTTTCTGTAATAATCACCCTGTCGGAGAGGAAATGACGGATGCTGAAAAATTTCAAAGTGAAAGAGAATAACGTGGCCTGCTGGATCAATCCGGACAATTTCGGCGCCCATCGGCAAAGCCTGGTTTTTATCCACGGCTCCGGCGGCAATTCCGGCGCGTGGACTTTTCAATATGCAAACCTCCACAAAGATTTCAACATCGCCGCGGTTGATCTTCCCGGACATGGAAAGTCCGGCGGGCGCGGCGAACAGGACATTCCCGAATATGTTCTGCGTTTAAAAGAAATCCTCGACGTTTTAAAACTGGATCATCCGATTTTGATCGGCCATTCGCTGGGCGCGGCCATCGCTCTGGGTTTTGCCGTCAAATATCCGCAGGACTTAAGCGGCGTCGTAGCCGTGGGCGGCGGATTAACCATGCCGGTGACCCCCGACATCCTGGACGGCTTCCGCCAGGCACCGGAGTTTGTCCTTGACCTGATGTGCAAATTTTCTCTGGCCAAAGCAAACCGCCCTGCGCTGTTTGACGCGCTGCGCAAAAGCCTCGGGGAAGCAAGCGTTGACGTGGTTGCAGGCGACATGCTGGCCTGCAGCAAATTTGATTTGACCGGGGAGATACAAAAAATCAAAGTGCCTGTGTCGGCGGTATGCGGCACGGAAGATAAAATGATGCCGCCTGCTTCATCGGAACAGATCTCTGCCGGAATCACCGGCACAAAGCTTGTCCTGATCGAAGGCGCGGGACACATGGTCATGATGGAAAAACCGGCGGAATTCAATGAGGCAATACGAGATTTTGCCGCGGCATTGCTACAGGAGATTTAAAAATAGAAAGCGGAGGTTGTATGTTCAGCATCGGCGCCAGTAATTTTATTATTGCATTAGCCAGAATGATTGACGTTGTTCTGACGGTTTATATGTGGATCATTGTCGCCCGCGCACTCATCTCCTGGGTCAATCCCGATCCCTATAATAAGATCGTCATCTTTTTATATAACGTGACCGAGCCGGTCTTGCAGCCGATACGCAGGATGATTCCCCGGCATAACCTGCCCGTTGATTTTGCGCCGCTGGTTGTTTTGCTGGTCATCATGTTCTTACAGTATTTTCTCGTTCAGACCATGATTCAAATAGCGCGCACTTTGTAGAAAGGCCGGCGATTTGACCCAGACGATTTCGATTCGTGAAACAAAGAACGGCGTAGCCTTTGACATTCATGTCAATCCCCACGCATCGCGCGCCGAGATCACCGGCATTGCCGAGGGCATGCTGAAAGTGAAGGTCACCGCGCCACCGGTGGAAGGAGCGGCCAATGAGGCCTGCATCGGCTTATTGTCCAAAAAGCTGGGACTCCGGAAAAGTCAGCTGAACATATCCGCCGGAGCGAAAGGGCGGCGGAAGACGATTCTGATCAGTGATATCAGCAGGACGGAACTGGAACAGAAGATTCATACACTGGATATCACATAAGACCATCAGCGCCACAGCCCGGCAAAAACCGCGGGAACTGAAATGAAGCATGGATAACCCAACAAACAAATCGGAAAACGTCAAAGTTGCCAAAGCAGCGGGAATCGTGGGCGCGGCGACGATGGTCAGCCGCGTTTTCGGCGTGGTCCGGGACATGGTCATCGCCGCTTTTTTCGGGGCAAGCTGGATGACCGACGCTTTCTGGGTGGCTTTCCGCATCCCCAACATGCTCAGGCGCCTGCTGGGCGAGGGCTCTCTGACCGTTTCCTTTGTGCCGGTTTTTACCGAGTACCTCCAGCAAAAGACAAAAGAAGAAGCCCTGGAACTTGCCGATAACGCCTTCACGATGCTCTCCGTCATTCTGGCCGCCGTATCCGTGCTGGGCATTTTGCTGTCGCCTTTAATTGTCGGGCTCATCGCGCCCGGCTTTATCGCCAGACCCGATCAGTTTGCACTGGCTGTTTTTTTAAACCGCCTGATGTTTCCATACATTTTTTTCATCGCCCTGGTGGCCCTGTGCATGGGCATTCTGAATTCTTTCCGGCATTTCACCACGCCGGCCCTGTCGCCGGTCATGTTGAACATTGCCATGATCGCATCCACCCTGATGCTGCACGGCTACTTTGCCCAGCCGATAACGGCGCTGGCCATCGGTGTGCTGATCGGCGGCGTGCTGCAGCTGGCCATGCAGTGGCCGGCCCTGCGAAAATTCGGCGTCAAATTCAATTTCCGGTTCAACCTGCGGCATCCCGGCATTAAACAAATCGGGCTGCTGATGTTTCCCGCCATTTTGGGCGCGGGCGTGGGTACGATTAATGTTTTTGTGGGAACGATTCTGGCCTCCCTGCTTCCGGGCGGATCGGTCACCTATCTTTTTTACGCCGACCGGATCATCGAATTCCCGCTGGGTATTTTTGCCATCGCGATCGGAACAGCGGCGCTGCCCAGCTTTTCGAAGCATGTTGCCGCGGGACAAATGGACGAGCTGAAATCCAGCGTTTCCTTTTCCCTGCGCCTGATGCTTTTTTTGACCATCCCGTCGATGGCTGCCCTGATGGCCCTCCACCTGCCGATCATTTCCGTCCTGTTTCAGCGCGGCGCTTTTGACGCCCAGGCCGCTATCTATACAGGTCAGGCCCTGTTTTGCTATTCCCTGGGCCTCTGGGCATTTGCGATGATCCGCGTGTTTGTTTCCTCCTTTTATTCCCTGCAGGATTCCAAATGGCCGCTGAAAGCGGCCGTCATCACCCTGATTGTCAATGTGCTTTGCAGTCTGGCCTTAATGTACCCTTTAAAGCACAACGGCATCGCCCTGGCCGGCTCCATCTCCGCTGCCGTTAACGTCTTGATTCTGGCCTTCGTTCTGAAAACAAAAATCGGAACCTACCTCGACCGCGCCTTCTATGTTTCCGTTTTTAAAATCATTGTAGCTTCCGTAATCATGCTCGGCAGCATCGGGATGATTGAGTATTTCATGCCGTGGGATACCCACGCCGGTCTTCAGTCAAGACTGATTTTCCTGATCAGTACCGTTGTGGTCGGCGCCTTCGTCTTCTTTGTTTCGGCCTACCTGTTGAAAAGTCCGGAAATTCAGGCCATCGTTCATCTGATCAAAAAGAAAGTGAAGCATTCATAACGTAAATACAGCGTGTCGGCGGACAAAATCATTGACTTCAACATTCCAAAGTGATAGGAAAACCTGTCTTTGGCAGGATTCATCAGCAAAAGGCATGAAGGTAAATTATGTTAGATATTAAATATTTAAGGCAAAATACCGAGTTTATCCAAAAGAAGATGGACGAACGGGGTCAGAAAATCGATTTTGGCCATTTTGTGGATCTGGACGCCAAACGGCGCGATATCCTGCAGGCCGTGGAAACCCTGCGCAACGAGCGCAACAGCGTTTCCAAGCAGGTCGGCGAACTCA
>CAYOPU010000128.1:0-6317 GCA_964405915.1 uncultured Smithella sp.
TAGTCTCGAAAACTTTCAAAAATTCCGAGCTTTTTTTGAAAACAAAAAGCTTTTGATATTTTTTATCAACGGCAATGACATAACCTGAAGAAACGGCGACAATGGAGTCCGGTATTTTTTGAAGACTCCGGCCGATGCCGCATAATGCATCGGAGGGGAACCATAAGAAGGACGAAACCGCAAAGAAAGCGGAGAAGAAAATTTTAAACAACATGAAAAGAATGCCTTAATGTTTATTTTATAAAGGGGTATCCCTTAACAAAATTCAATCCTTCCTTCAAGTTATTTTAATTGAAAAAAATAAAAATAATACTTGTAATACCTCAAAAAGAATTGTATGAAAAAAACGTTTTTTTGAACAAGTACCACGGTAACAATTAAAGACAATAATAAATATTACATATATATTCCCGATAGTGTTGCAGTTAAGAAAGCACTTGTAGCTGTTTAGTAAAAGAAAAAATTTTACCTTCAGGAGATTTTTTTTGGCAAACACAAAGGATATTAATTCCACTGAAAAATTATTGAACGTCATTCGTGGCGCCGAGCAGCCTACATCCGCCCCGGCAGACGGGGCGCAGGATATCTCCGACAAACAAAATACATCTGGGAAACCCTCCGGCAACGTTTCGGACATATTCGCGGGCAAGAAGCGTTTCAAAGTGGGTGTCGATATCGGGCATAACGTGATCAGCTTTGCCAAAATGACCAATGTTTCCGACGGAAAACCGAAGCTGGTTGGCCAGAAAAATGTGCCGTTCGGGGATAAAATTGCCAGAGGATCCGGCGAGTTTAACAATCTGTTGAAGTCATCGCTTACCGCTTTTGCCGGTTCTCTGAACGATTGTGAAATCTGGGCAATGATGACCGCCGCGGACGTCAATGTCAATCATTTGAAGATACCGCGTGTTCCTAAAAGTCAGATCTCAAACGTCGTCTTCTGGACAGCTAAAAAAGAAAATCCGATAGATGAAAAAGAGATGATTTTTGACTACGAAATGCATGGTGAAGTCATAGAAAACGGCGTTCCGAAGTACGCCGTGATGGTTTATAACGCGCCCAGGGCTGAAGTTGAAAAAGTCCAGGAAACGTTTACGGCTATTGGCGTTCATCTTGACGGTATTACCATTGCGCCTTTTGCCATTCAAAATATTTTCCGGACAAACTGGGTTACCGCACGCGAAAAAACCTTTGCCACCATCTTCATCGGCAATAATTTCTCGCGGATTGACATATACAGCAACAATAATCTGACGATGACACGAGGCATTAAAACCGGCATTAACAGCATGATGGACGCGATTGATGAATCGGGCAGCGAAATATCATTTGATAAAAAAGCGCTAGAGAAGGACGCTATTGAAAAAATACTCAAAGAGTTTTCCGCTGATCCCGGGCAATGGTTAAAAGACAAAAACAGGATCAATTGGGCCGAAAACGGAGTGCTGGCGTTGATTACTCCCGCGATGGAGAGATTAGTCCGTCAAATTGAAAGAACGCTGGAATATTATGCGGGAACTCCCGGCAATGAAAAAGTGGACAAAATTTACGTTTCATCCGTCGTGAATGTGTTCTATCATCCTTTGCTGCAATACATCGGTGAGCAAATCGGCACCAAAATGGATCTTTTTGATCCTTTTCAGAACAGGGGTGCGGCTGCATTGGGTGAATCGCTGACGATTGATGAAAGAGCGGCATTGGCTCCAACCATTGGCTTGGCCTTGTCCGACCGGCAGCATACACCGAATGTCATTTTCACCTATGTGCAAAAACAACGGGAGGCCATGGCCAAAAGAATCAATTACGGGATTTTTGCGGCATTTGCGGCGTTATTAATCATTTGTGTCGGCATCATGATTTTTGAAGGGATGCACACCCGCTCTCTGACCGCCAGTAAGGTGAAACTGGAAAAAGAACTCTCGCTCTTCCAGCCCCTTCTGACCAAAGATAAACTAGCCGCGCGGGTAAATGAATTAAAAATGCGCCAGGAAACGGATAGGCAATATTCAAAGAAATACAAAGGGATGGCCTTTATCGGTGAGTTGTCGTTTTTGACGCCTGAAAAAATCAGGTTAATCAGTCTCCGCATCGGCATGCCTGTTGCAAACGTGCCGGCGCCAAACAAAGATGTCGCCAAACCGGAAACTGTTGCCAAAACAGAAGACGGCATCAGCATCGAAGGCGTTGTTCTGGGTGAGCAGCAAGAATTGGACGATTTGCTGGCGCAGTATGTCATGAAACTGGAGAATTCGCCCATGATTCAATCGGTAACTTTGCAGAAGAGCAATAAAGTCAATTACAAGAAGAAAGAAATTCTGCAATTCACAATAAACGCGAAAATAGGTTAACGATGATCAAAAAAATCACTGAAGGCATTCCATCAAACAGCGTAAGCTATTTAATCATTTGCGGCGGGATTATTATTATTATTATTTTGCTTGGCGTGATTCCTTTCTATCGTTACAATGCCAGCCGGTCTGCAGATGTTAAAAACATTCAGGCTCAAATAGAAGAACAGAAGCAATTGCAGCAGGCTTACCAGTCGCTGCAAAATGTCTCAAAAACAGCAACAAGCCACAAATTGCCCAATCCGGAGAAAACGAAATTACCCAGGCTGGATGTGGATAAATTTCAGAATGCTTTTCAGGCCGAAGCAAAAAAATCCGGAATGGCTGCCGCCACGCTGGTACCGGATATGAAAACCATCGCCGCCGGGTCGCCAGCCATGCTTTTCAATGCCACAACAAAGGGGCAGTTTGCTAATTTCAGAGAATTGCTGATTAACCTGGGCGCTATAACCTATATTGATCAAATTGAAGAAATAAACATCAAGCAACACGAAGATGCCATGGAATTTAAAATGAAAATATGGATTGCCCTGGCAAACTAGGCGGGTGGCGGGAAAAAGAATGAAAAAATTAGAAAAAAGACAAATCATTATTCTGGTCGTTGCCGCCCTGTGTGTTCTCTATGCGGCTTATGAGTTCCTGATTGCCCGGCCGGCCGCCCAAAAAGCAAAGCAGCAGGCCGCATCCTCATCCGCGGTGGAATCTTTTGACGTCGCCTCACTGACCGGTGATTTAACGGGTTACAAGGCCAGCGGTGTTGAGCTTTATATCGAGCAAAAAGCCGAGATGGGTTGGGCAGAAAGCCCGTTTTGGAACAAGGCAGCTTATCAGGAGTTTGCTGGAAGAGAAGCAGCCGGCAGCACAACGGTACAGATTATCTATTCCGGATATATTGATGCCGGTCGCAAAAAAGTTGCGATCCTGAACGGAGCGGAATATGTGACGGGGGAAACCCTTGAACTGGAAGATTACGTATTGAAAAGCGTGAAATCTTCAAATGTTATCATTGTCAACCGTAAAACAGGCGTCGAATTAGACGTGCCCATTCAAGAATAAAATTACAACAGGGAGGTTTATTGCCTTGAACTTAAGAGCAAGCCATATAAAAGTTAATACAATCGTGCTCAGTTTTATTGTGCTGATCTTCTTTATGGGGTGTTCAGGAGATCTGACAAGCACAAAGAAAGATGCTTTTTTGGAAAAATGGAGCACACTGGCGGAAAATTCCCAGGGACATTCTCCGGATGCCACGCCCAAAAAGGTCGACATGTCGGGTTTGCGAGGCCAGAAAGCTCTGAAAGATCCGGTAACGGACATGCCGGGAAAAAGACTGCCGAATAAGCCGATTAACCTTACCATGCGGCAGGCGGATCTGAGGTCGGTATTGCGCGCCATGGCCAAGTCGGTTAATTACAACCTGCTGGTTAAAAATGATTTGAAAGCTGAGGTCAGCGTCGATTTTCGCTCTGTTCCCTGGGATCAGGCCTTTACCGGTTTGTTAAAAACGCACGGGTTATCCTATACATGGGAAGGCAATGTCATTCGGGTCCGGACGATGGCTGATATGGAACAGGAACTCAAACAGAAAATGCAGATGCGTGATATCTCGGAAGTCGAGCCCTTGATGGATCCGGTGGTTATCACCATTGATTACGCTGATGCCAAAAAGCTTGTTGACACCCTGAAGGGGTTTCTGACAAAAGATAAAACCGGCTCGCTTGGGTCTGTGGTGTTCGATGAGCACAGCAATGCCCTCATTATTTCCGCAAGCGCCCCGGATCTGCATCGCATAATTCCGATTATTGAAAAACTGGACAAACCAACGTCGCAGGTCTTGATCAAAGCCAACATCGTGGAAACGACGAAGAGCACCGCACGCGATTTGGGAGTCATGTGGGGCGGCGGGTATGCCAAGGGAGAGTTTCTTACAATGGGTGGTGGCACCAGGGCAAGTTCTACTTCTACGGTTATCAATCCGACGGCAAACGGTCCTCTTGGCGTAGGTGGCTATCCCTTTATTTCAAACTTTCAAGCTTCAAATTTAACTTCGACAGCGGCTGGCTCACTGGCATTCGCGCTGTTGGGCACCGACGGTTTTCTGGAATTGCAACTTCAGGCCTTACAGGAGGAGAGCAAGTTAAATATTCTCTCCAGTCCGTCCATCACGACGCTGGACAATCAAAAGGCCTTTACGGAAAACGGCGAAAAAGTTCCCTACGTGACCGCTGAAAAAGACAGTACAGGCAATACGACCCTGACAACTAAATTTGAGGATGTTGTTTTACGTCTGGAAATTACACCGCATATCATTGACGGAAAAAATTTAAAGATGACTATTGCCGTGAAAAAAGATGAAGTGGATACGACGCGCAAATCCGTAAACGGCGATCCGTACATTATTAAAAAGAAAACGGAAACGGTTTTGGTTGTCCGGGACGGAGAAACCATTGTCATTTCCGGGTTGACCAAGCAGCGCGCGCTGAATGCGGATTCAGGGTTGCCGTACTTGAAAGATATTCCCGGTTTGGGGTATCTTTTTAAAGCGGACAGCAAAGGTGAGTCGATGGAGGAAGTGTTGATTTTTATCACGCCGCATATCCTTCAGGTCGCCAGTGCCGATCATAAATAACTTAGTGCAAGGTTACCGATACAACAATGAGCCAATTGGAAAGCAAATAAAGGCAATGGCTGAGCAATGGAGTATTTCAATCTTCTTGAATTTAAAAAAGAGCCGTTTTCCAACTCACCGGAGCCGGAGTTTCTTTTTGTCTCGTCGGGGCATAATACCTGTCTGCAGAGGCTCGAACTGGCCGTTCGTTTAAGGCGCGGTCTGAATATTGTGATCGGCCCAGTCGGCGCGGGAAAAACAACCCTGTGCCGGAAATTCATCCAGAATTTATCCATCCCGGCGGCAGGTGATGCGCCGGTCATTGAAACCTTTCTTTTCTTGGATCCGGCGGTATCCGGAACGTTGGATTTTGTCAAAACGGTTGCAGCTGTTTTGGGGATTTCCGATCTTAATGCCGACGATCATGAATGGCAGATCAAAGAAAAGATCAAAACTTTTCTTTTTGAACAGGGTGTTCAACAACGGAAAAATATTGTTCTGATCATTGACGAAGGACAAAAGATTCCCGATGATTGCCTCGAAATTCTTCGGGAATTTTTAAATTACGAAACCAACAGCTTTAAGCTGCTGCAAATTGTCATTTTTGCCCAGCCGGAATTCAGCAAAAATCTTATGGCCAGGGCAAATCTTCTTGACCGGGTCAACTATTTATACCGTCTGCGGCCGCTTTCCTTCACGCAGATGAAGGCCATGATTGAGCACCGGATTTCCCTGGCCAGCATTGAGCCGGAGCGTTCGTCCTTGATCACATTCGGGGGCATGGTGGCCATTTATGCCGCAACCGGCGGTTATCCGCGGAAAGTTGTTTCGCTTTGTCATCAGATTTTACTGATGATGATCATTCGCCGTCAGAGCAAAGCCGGCGTGTTTCTGGTGGGAAGCTGCCTTAAGAACAAAGGGAACATCTCCGGCGCGAGGCGCATCTCCTGGGCAACCATGGGCATTCTCGTTGCGGCGCTTCTGGCCGTATCCTCCGCATTTTACTGGAAGGGGGGGACGGCCCTTTCGGGCAACCCGGCGCAAAATCAGCGTCTCGTGTCCGGCATTGACATTAAAACAGCACCCTCATCTCCTGTTTCTTTGTCTCAGAAAGGCGCAGGTTTGCCGATTGGTCAGGCGGTAAAATCCCCGGAAATTCCCTTCATCATTCAAGGGGCTAAGCTGACGGATCAAATAAATCCGCGGGAAATGCCTGATGATCTAGGCGAAATCGTCATGAAAAAAAGGATGACGTTTTGGTGGATTATGGATAATATTTACGGTGATACAGGCAATGCGTTGACCGAACGGATGATTCAGGTAAATCCACAGGTAAAAGATATCGATAATATATTTGATGG
>CAYOPU010000129.1:0-6235 GCA_964405915.1 uncultured Smithella sp.
ACCGGATGGCTCTGTCGTTCGCCGAAACGCATGACCTTGTCTTCCAGCGAGGGACAGTAGCGCGCGCCAACGCCCTTGATAGCTCCGGAATAAAGCGGAGAATACTGAATGTTGTCCCGAATTACCCGATGGGTTTCGGCGGACGTGGCGGAAAAGTACGAAGGCAGACGCTCCGTCCTGAGCGCGCGGGTGGTAAATGAAAAAGGCGCGGGTGTCGCGTCGCTGTCCTGACGCTCCAGAATGGAAAAATCAATGGACGAGGCTTTGAGCCTGGGCGGCGTGCCGGTTTTCATCCGTCCGACGTCAAAACCCAACTGCTTGAGCTGATTGGCCAGGCCCACGGAGGCAAGCTCTCCGGCGCGTCCCGACGGTGTCTGCGACGTGCCGATATGCACCAGACCGTTTAAAAACGTTCCCGTGGTGATGATGATTTTTTTCGCGCCGTAAAAATGGCCGCTCGCGTCGAGTGCTCCGGTCACCTTGCCGTCTTCGATGACAAGGCTCTCCACCATGGCCTGACGAATATACAAATTCTGCTGATTTTCAACCGTGGCTTTCATGGTCAGGCGGTAAAGCTGTTTGTCGCACTGCATGCGGGTGGACTGGACGGCCGGACCTTTGGAGGCGTTGAGCAGACGGAAATGCACGGCGGTTTTGTCCGTCACTTTGCCCATTTCGCCGCCCAGAGCGTCAATCTCTTTCACCAGCTGGCTTTTGGCCAGCCCGCCGATCGCCGGATTGCACGACATGAGCGCGATGGAATCCAGATTGATATTAAACAGTAGGGTTTTGCAGCCCATGCGCGCCGTGGCCAGAGCAGCCTCGCAGCCGGCATGACCGCCGCCGATGACCAGTATGTCGTAGGAATCTGACAAATTCGCTGCTCCTTCAAGCAAGTCCTTGCACTAGTTTGAAATCAATAGTATTCCAGAAAAGAAAACACAACAAAAAAATGAGGCGGCTTTGTCCAAACCGGATTTCTGGAAAAACAACAAGCGATATTACGACCTGAAAAGTTACTGGCGCAATCTTTTCGGCTGCAATGTTCATAAACTGGCCATCGATGCGGGTTTCACCTGCCCCAACCGCGACGGCCATGTGGCTGCGGGCGGCTGCATCTACTGCGACGGGCGGGGCTCGAAGCTCCGGCAACAGGGCGTCCTGCCTTCCGTTGCGCAGCAAATTGCAGACGGCAAGAAGTATTATCAACCATCGGCGTCAAAATTTATTGCCTATTTTCAAACGTTTACTAATACGTATGCGCCGGTGGCCGCGCTGCGGACCCTTTATGACGAAGCGCTGGCCCAGGAAAACGTCATCGGCCTGTCCATCGGCACACGGCCGGACTGCCTTGACCCGGCTGTCATCGAATTATTAGCCGGCTACGCGCAAAAATATCACGTCTGGATTGAACTGGGCCTGCAATCGGTCCATGATAAAACTTTACAGTTTATCAACCGGGGGCATAACTACCGGCAGTTTCTCGATGCGGTCAACAACCTGTCCGGACGCGGGTTGAACATTTGCGTGCACATGATTATCGGCTTGCCGGGCGAAACGGACGAAGATGTAGGCACCACGGCGGAAACGCTGGCCGCCCTGCCGGTCAACGGGATTAAAATTCATTCGCTTCTGGCGCTCGACGGGACAAAAATGGGCGAACTGTACAAGCAAGGCGCCATCGACATGATGACAAAAGAGCAATACGTTTCACTGACCGCGGATGTCCTGGAAGTTCTGCCGCCGGAAATGGTGATTCAACGCCTGACCGCCGACGGCTACCGGGATATCTTCCTGGCTCCCGCCTGGGCGGGCAACAAACTGGATGTGCTGAATGCCATTAATAAGGAACTGGAGAGACGGGACAGTTATCAAGGTCGGCACTATGGCAAAACGTGAATTCGTGACGGCCATTCCAATGAACCTTTCTTAATTGTATGACTAACGACAAAGAATAACGGGTTTTATATCTTTACGGCGGTCCAAGGGTTATTCAGGAAGGGAGAGAAATCCTGAAAATAGTTCCTTCTGCCCGGGACGTTGTGAAGCTCACTTCTCCACCGAGATATTTTTCACCAAACAACTTCATGGAATAGGTGCCGATGCCTCGGCCAGCTTCTTCTTTTGTGCTGAAATTACGTTGAAAAATTCTCAGGGCAATATCCTCTCTGATCGTTTTGTCATTCCACACGCAAAAGGATAACACATGGCGGTCCTGCTCAAACCAGACTTTGACAATGCCATTTTCATCGGTGGCTTCCAATGCGTTTGTGACCATGTTACACAGAACACGCAGTAACAGGGAAAAATCCGTTTTTAAGGGCCGGATGGAATCAGACACTGAAAAACATAAATTCTTGTTCAGGGCCGCCGGGTGTTTGGCAAAGAATGACTGCAGCTCTTCTATCACCAGCCCCGGCGAGATTTCATTTCGCACAAGTTGATAGGGTTCGTTTTGCATGAGGGATCTTTGTATTCGGATTTCCTGAGCAATTCTTAACGATGACTGACTGATTATTTTTCCAAGATCTGACGACCTGTCTTGTAGCGCAAGCAGCCCGCTGGCCATGACGACTCCGTTCAACATATTGTTCATGTCATGAAAAAATGTTCTTTCCAAAGCGGCCCGTTGCTGTTGGACGGTAATATCCTGCATAAATAATAGTAAAAATCGCTTCCCGTCAATGACGATCGGGGTAGATCGAACCAAAAGCGCAATATCAAAAGTTTTGCCATCTTTTTTTGCTGTTAAAGCACAGATTCGTTCAACAGGTTTATTTTTTTCCAGGCTGGATACGATGGCCAGGGCCGCCCCACAGGTAGAGCAATATTGTGTAGTGCCGCATCCGGCTGGTTCTTCGTGGGCATAAATGCATTCCAGTGCCTCACCCGGCCGCAATCCCAAAAAATCATGTGGATCGTCAATGCCCAGCATTTTCAGGAAGGAATCATTGAGGGCAACAACCTGGCGATGTTCATCCAGGATGGCCAGCAAGCCGCTAATGGAATGAAGCAAGCCGGTCATGACCGGGTTACTGTTAACAATTTTAATTTCCGCGGCAAGATCCTTATCGTCAGTTCTTTCTGAGGGGGCAAAATATGTGTCCATTTTATTGCTCCTTGTCAAAAATGCTCATGTGTGAGGTTTGCAACTGGCACCCACTCATCTTTCTAAAAACTATCAAGTATTTCTTTTTCTTCTTTCGTTAATTTCGTCTTCATGATTTTTCTCCAAGATATCTTTGTGTTGCCTTCCAGCTTGGAATGATGGTTTTCAGAAATAGTTCTTTATCATTCTAAACATAGCGTAAATATTTATTACCCATTAATTTTCTGGTTCATCAGGCAGTTGAGCGCCATGCCACACCGCCACTACCCATACATCGTCAGCCTTAACCTTATAAAAAAAGCGATAGGGCTTTACAATAACTTCACAAAAAGGAAGTTCCGGGAACTCTGGATGCGGCCTTCCCGACTCGGGAAACTTCTTGAGCAGGGATAGAGTTTTCTCTGCTTTTTGACGAAAAGATAATGCAGCAGAAGGCTTGTCTCTGTGTATATATGCAATGGCCTCAAGAAATTGGCGGCGGCCTGTGGGCGTGAATAATATTTTCAAGGTTTTGCAGCCCCAAGATAAAGGTCGGCCTCTCTCAGCACATCGTCGAGTTCATAACCAGTTCCTGCCGCTATTTCTTTCTCGCCGCAGGCGAGCAAGTGTAAAATATCCATTTCATGCTGAGCGTTTTTATAGACTTCCATACTTACCATTACAGCAACCGCTCTTCCACGCTGTGTAATAAAAACCGGTTCTCTTGAACATGACAAACTCTTCACTACATCGCTGGCATTTTGTCTAAGATCGGAAATGGGTATAATTTTTGGTGCATTTGGCATTGGTTGTACCTCCTATTGTATGTTTAATAGTACTACCAATAAGCGCTTTAGTCAAACTTAGTTGCGATATTTTTCTTCCTATCTTCTTCGGGTAACGAAAAAATCAGCCGGAGTAGCCCAGCGGGCTGCAATGATCGGTTGTATTGATTTTGTTATCAATTTTTATATTTTATATGCAGGCCGTCAGCAACTTGCGCCAGTTTCTTGTCCAGTGTCCAGATTGGCACGCCTGTTAATATGGCAGATGCAATCAGCTGGACATCCACATAACCTATGCCTTTTCCCATTAAGCGGTTATTCTCTATAAATGACAGGACTTCTTCGTGTTCGGCTTCAATGCTCTTTGGCAGGAGTTTAAGAAAAGAAAGAATGATGGCTCTGTCCTTAAGATTTCCACAAGCCAGCTCTCCGACGATTAATGGGTGGCATAATACCCGTCCATCATTGAGCAAGTTTGCCAATTCAATACTTCCCTCCCTCAAATGCGAGACCCAAACCGATGTGTCCACAAGAACCATTTCTTATAATGCCTCTTTTCTTCTTGGTATTGCTTCCAAATGTTTTTGAGTTCCCCCCAGTTTTGCAAGCCTCCGTGCGCTTTCTTGGGCGATAAGTGCTTCTAAACCAAGCTTGACAAGTGCTGTTTTTTCTTTAATTCCGGTAATTTTCGTCGCCTGATCAATTAAAGTATCTTCGATATTCAGAGTTGTTCGCATATTATTACCTCATACAAATGTGATGCTTAAGTATGCCTATTCTATGCATATATGTCAAGGGCATTCTTTGAGGGTGCAGATAATGTCTGAATTAACCGGCTGGCGCGGCTTTATCGCGCCAGTCCGTGTTGACTGATGGGTTATAAGGCATCTATGCATATGGCATTCACTCCTGATTGGTCACTTGTGACCCATTTCGGACGATCAGCGTTTCGAGAAGCAGTCCTTTGAACATCGAAATATACCACGCGCCGCGTGGCCTTATCGTTCGTTCCTGTTCGAGAACTTGATGTATTTGCTGTAAAAGGGAAGTGCCATTGTTGCGATACCCACTATCACGAGGAAGATAGAGGCTGGCACATAATTTTTTGCCGTGCCGCGGGATGGCATGAGTACCGTGAGATCCATTGGTATGGTGCAGGCGTAGATAATCAAGAAAAGCCCCCACAGCTCGGTGAAAATCTTCAGCATATTTTGGACCAGAGTATGATGACTGAAGCTTCTTTCTATGAAGAGATAGAGAGGAACATAAATAAAAGGTATAAAAAAAAGACCTGATCCAAATAAAGAGGCAAGGTCGCGCATGTTCGATATCCTCCTGCACTACGATTATCTTTGATGCTCCGGGTGCTATTCCCTCCGCCGGCGTTCCATTAACCTGCTGGAGAATTCAGTCTCCTGGATGCAGTTGTTGGTATGGAGCGGGTGTTGGAAAGTCGAGCCGCACTTCTCGTATAACTCTGCGAAAAGTACCAAGCCAAAATATAAGGCATCAGCATGCACTCAGAAGTCCTCAACAATCGCATAAGAGCAACACCTTGGAAGACCGGTAATGGCCGCTAACGGTATTTCGCGCTTTTGCCGCATAACGAAAAAATCAGCCGGAGCGAAGCGATCGGGTGCATTGCTCTTGTTGGCACTTTTCTATTTCAATGCGATAAGTCTTTGCAGTAGAATATCCTCAACATTTTGCCGCGAATCCAGAACAGATAAAACATAAACGCTGTCTTCTGATACTCTATACATTAAACGCCAGGGCCCGATAATGAGCTCACGATATAATGTGATTCCCTGACTTTGTAATTCCGGAATCATTCGTCCTCTGTCAGGAAATGCATTAAGACTTTCAGCTTGTTTTTTTATTTCACCGAATATTTTTTTTGCTTGGATGGGATTTTCTCTGGCAATATACTCAATAATAGACACCAGATCATTTTCCGCAGTTTCTGACCACCATACGTTATATGATTTCTTCATGCGATTTTATCTTTGAGAATACTTTCAATTTTCGAAAATACTTGATCTTGGGATCTGAGTTTTCCCTTTTTAATATCTTCTTCTCCATGAGAGAGAAGCTTGAGTATGCCAATAGCATTCCTCATGTTTTCATAGCTCTGCGGATCTTGGAGAACCGCCTTAGGTTCACCATTTTGTGTGATTAATACTGGCCGATGTGTTTCATTGATTTGCTTTAACAATTCAGGTGCGCGTGCTTTCAGATAAGTGATCGGTTTTATATCTTTCGAAATATTCATATACTACCTCCAGTCTTTATATGGTACTATAATCGGACTGGTTTTGGAAGCATTTATTTGTGCCAACGACGAGTGTTGGCGGCGGAAAAA
>CAYOPU010000130.1:0-6184 GCA_964405915.1 uncultured Smithella sp.
AGTGTTACTCATTTTTTTTAAAGTACGTGTGGGCGAAAGGGGCGGTATCCGTCAACCCTTGTCAGTGCGGATTTTTAGACAGTACCTAAAAGCTTTCTATGTTTATTTTATGTCCGTGGCTGCCAATCGATAAATAACCCCCTATTAACTTTTATCTGTTCAACTTGGCTCGCTATAGGCTTTAACCCTTCTTTGTATTCCTCCATGCTGCTTGCTCCACGGTCTATTATTTCAATACCTGCAAGTAGTTGCTTAAGCTCTGGAAGCTCATATATTGACGCTAAGTAATATGCTTCGTTTATTACTCTTTGTTCTGGTGTTGGCTCTACAACGTAAAAGATATAATAAGTTGCCCCCCCGTTGTTTTTAAAGGTATTGTTTTTTTGCTGTGAACAGTGTGAACAGTGTGAACATTCGCTTGTGATGCTACTTTCCTTGTTCACACTTAGCTTTTTACAACTGTGTACACTGTGAACAGATTTATTGTTTGATTGTTTAAAAACTTCGTTAAACTTTGCTGCTACCTGTTTAATATCTATATCTAGTTGCATTGCTCCGCCCTCTCCACGCCCTCTTTACTGAAAGCATAAACTAATGGCGTGCTGTTACCTATTCTTATTCTTTTTTGATAACGCCCTGATTCGCTCGGCACTAACCAGCCAATATTTTTTAAAGTGCCTTTTGCCTGTTTCAGGTTGTAGCCCCTGCAAAGTTCTTGCTCAAAAACATTGGTTAAAACATAATAATAATTCTCATCAATATAACCAGCTCGGTTTATAATGGCTCGTTCGTCTCCCCCTTTGTTTTCAAACCTGCTAGCCCCGTGCAATTCAAAGAATAAACCAACTTGTTTTTTTAACTCTTTGGATTCCTGATTCTCTCCGCCGCAATTCTCAAGCCAAGAATTAAAACAAGATACAGCTGCCTGTATTGCTTCGCCTGCACTCCAACCAGTTATTTTAAATTGTGTTGCAAGTTCGCCAATAAGCCCCACAAGCATAAAGCGTCTTGCAACTCTCCCCGCCTGCGTGCCGCCCTCTGGCAATTCTAAGTCTGATACAAGCTTTTTAAGCTTTTGTTTAATATCTGGTATCAATTCTTTTTTATGTTCAACAAACTTTATTAAAAACTCATTGCCCGCCTTGCCGTGATACTCGGCTGTTTTTTCTTGCAATAAGTCCGCAAAGCTTCCAGCCGTTTGACAAGTTGCGATATTCTCAAAGATTCCTTTTCCTTTGCCTGCATCAGCTGGTATGTCGATAATCCTAACCAGTTGCCCCGCCGTGCTTTTCTGTCCTGCCCCCTGCATTGTTTCTTCTAATGTTTTTTCTCCGCTCGATAAAAACAAAAGCCGCCAAGTTTGAACAGATCTAGCATAACCGTTTTTGTTTGCTCTGCCTTTGCCCTGTCCATTGGCTAACATGTATGCTGTTTGTCCAATCTCTTTTGGATTAGCTTCGGATATTTCGTCAAGTATTAACAAGTTATCATTGTGAATAGCTGCTTGCCCTTCTATGGCATTGCCTGTCATTCGCCAAGTTCTTTTATACTTATGGCTACCCCATGCCGACCCCGCTAAATACAAGGTTGTTGTTTTTCCTGTTGAGCTGCTGCCTACAAAGTGAAAGCCGCCGCCCTCAATGCCTAATGGATTTAAAACTACTCCAGCAAAAGCCGCCGATATTGCAAATACAAGCCTTGAATTACCTGCCGCCAACTTTGAAACGTTGTCTTGCCATTCTTGCAATGTTCCTTTTGTTGCAAACTCTGGTTCGATATAATTGGAGTTTTGGAAAACAACTGCTTGACTGCTTCCAGTCTCTCCTATGGCTCTATCTGGTAAAATAAATATGTCGTTATACCAACCTAGCTTATCAGTGCATAAACATTTTGTTTTAACTTTCCAGTTGAGCAGATAATCATTAAACAGATTCCTAGCTTTTTTATTTGAAGCTATGGTTGCCCCGTTATTTGAAAGCTCTTGCCTGATTTCCTGCCCGTCTCCCTGTGCTAATCTAACTGGCATTGACCAAGAATGTTTTTTCCCGTTTTTATCTGTCCACTCTAAGAGTCTGCCCCAATCTTTGTTTTTTTCGTTATGAGTATCAGCAACGATTTTAATTAGTGAACTAAGTCTTGTTTCGCCTTTTCGGTTTAGCTCTAAGCAGTTTTCTTTATCATAAGGTATATAATAGACTCCGCCTTGTCGGATCTCGAAAACGCCGCCGCTATAACTTTGCTGTTCAATGATTTCTTTGTTGTCTGGTTGCTCTGCTGGTTGCGGAATATCTCTCGGCTGGCTTGCTCCACTTGTCCAACCGCTTTTAAATGTTGATTCTGCTTCTGTTACATTATGCCCACCTCTAGCAAGATAGGCATTTATAAAGCTATTTTCTACATCTGCCACGTTAAACAAGTTGTAATGGTCTAGCTGTGCAATCGCAAAGGCTGCGTTATTAAGTGTGCTGTTGCCCATTCCTTTTGGTGCTGTTGAAATGTTTTGCAGCTCCCTTTTAATTGCTACTTGTATATACTTTTCTAGCCTGCCATTTGATAAACTTGGTTGAGAATTGTTTTTTATATCCTGCTTCGGCTTAAGCTCTTGTATCTCATATTCAAACAATACCGCCTTATCGTTATAATATGCTTCTGGATCATAACTAACAAAACAAGCCCTTGATATGTCTTTGCCTGATTGGTCTAGCTCTATTTTGTATTTGTTATCTAGGTATTGAGATATTGCATCAAAAGCCGCCTTGTATTCTCTATCATTTGCGAATTCTGCCCTACAAACAACCTTTAAGCCGTGTCCGCTCGGTGAGATAAAACACATAACAATGTGTGGATCGCTCGCCAACTTTGCTTTTGCTGCGTTTGTTTGTTCTACCGTTAAGCCGTCAATGTCTAACACCATGCAACCAGATAGGCTTTTAAGCCCTTCTTTGTTTCGGCTCTCAAAAACGCCTGATATTGTTACAGCCTCTAAGTTAAGTTTTTGCTTGTCGTAAGCTGGTTTACTTTCAAGATATAGAGCTCTTAAAACTTCAATATTATTTTTATATTTTTCTGAAACAATATCACTGTGAAACTGTTTCATTGATATGCTTTTCTCTGGTTTTTTCGAGAAAATATTTGCATAAAAAGATATATTTCTGCTGTCGTTTGTGGCATTATTAGTCTTATAGTTTTTTTTATTACCCGATTCGTTCGGGTTTTTTTCTTTTTGCATGATATTAGCCTCCTATATTCCTAGCTCATGGCTGTTGTTGTTACTGGCTGCCTGTTCAACTGCTTTTTCATAGGCTGATAAAATCGCCTCTCTTATAGCTGTTGCAGTTTTCTTGTTATGGATCTCAATAACTTTCAACCAGCCCGAACCCTGTTTTATGGCTGGCTCGGCAACAAAGATATTTTCTTTGCCCCTCATTACTGAAAAACCGTTAATCGTGAATATCTGCCCTGTAACATCTGCTTTTGCTAATAATGCACTGTTAGTGTCTAGTATTCTGATTGAAACTTTTAAATCATTACTCATGGCTATCACCTGCCATTTGTTCAATCAGTTCTTTTATATCTTCTGCTTTCCAGAAAGTGCATTTACCGTTTTTAATTTGTTTCGGAAACCTGCCACTTTTAACGCCGTTCCACCATGTAGCCTTGCAGACTGGTATGAACTGCAAAACCTGCTTAAGCCTTAAAAATCCTGTTTCGGGTAAAGTTTTCATAAAAAAATATCTCCTTTAATAGATTTGAACTAACCTTATTAAAGCAAGATATAGTTGAAATAGTCTTTCTAGAAAAACTACCCTTTTTATTTGGAAAACTTATTAACTAAAAATCTTCAAATAAATCTTGTTCTTTTGTCTCTGCAATTTTTTTATACATATCCTTTAATTTGTAGTAGTCTCTCCGTGCCGTGCCTGGGCTATAACCGCTAATATTATACTCTTTTTCTATTTGCTTTGAGATTAACTCCCACACTGATTTTTTATCTTCTAAACCAGTTGAATATTTTTTTTTGCCCTCTGGCGTTCGTTCTTTGAGAAGTAGACTAACGGTGTCATAAACTTTGAGTGATATATCTAAGCTGTTTTTTCTGTGGGTTGCACTGCTTCCAGTTCTCCAGTGATCAAAATTGTTTTTTTTACCTAACCATATAGGCGTTAGCCTTAGATAAAATTCGTTTATAAACCATGCTGGCAAGGCTATAAAAGCTCTCATTGCGTGATATATTAATCCCAGCAATTCAAGTTCTTTGGTTTGCTTTTTCTTTTTGCTGTTGGTTATTTCGCTACGTTTTTTTAAAATTTCTTGTGCAACTTCTCTTTGTCTGGTTGCCTCAATTGAAATTGGATCTAGTTCATACCGTATTGCTTGCCATTCTTTTGACCCTAGCTCTTGTTTTTTAAGTTCTGCTGATAAAGCCTTTATAATTGGCTCTCTGCGTTTGTCCTCTGCTTCGGCTTCCTCTTGTGTTGCTGTCCATGGATTAAAATCTTTTATCATTATAAAACCTCGATATTTGTTTTGTTCACAGTGTTCACAGTAAAAACTAATGTGTATAACTTTTCACTTTGTAAAAACTGTTACACACTGGCTATATTTGTTCACAGTGTTCACAGTAAGCTTTTTCTAAGTGTGAACACGCCAAGCCTTTGCTAGTGCCGTTGTTCACAGTGTTCACAGTGTTCACAGTAAAAAATTAATGTGTGTAACCATTTTTTGCTTTTGTGTGTAAAATTCTGGTTAGTCTCGATACCTGTATTTTTCTTTTAAAGCTCGGTTGTCTGGCTCTAAGGTTGCCTTGAGTTCATCAAGATAATCTGACCATGCTTGCATCATTGTTTCTCTATCTTCTATATAGGTTGTTCTGTTATATGCTTCTCCGTGCATGTCCTTAACAGAATGTGCAAGCTGTAGTTCGATAATAGGTATAGGAAACCTTAATTGCTCATCTAGCAATGTTCTTGCTGTGGCTCGCCAACCGTGCCCGCTGTGCTCTTCTTTAGCTATTCCCATACGTCTAAAGGCTGCTAATATTGCATTATTGCTCATTGGTCTGTCGCTTCCTGTTGGTGCTGGAAAAACATACTTGCCATTACCAGTTATTAGTTTAAGTTCTGATAATATTTCTACAGCTTGCCTTGATAATGGCACTATATGGTTTTGCTCTGTTTTGCTGGCAGTAAAAGCCCATTGTTTTTGTTTAAGGTCTATGTCTTGCCATTCCGCTTGTCTTAGTTCCCCAGGTCTAACAAATACTAACGGGGCAAACTTAAGAGCTGCTTTTACAATTGCAGTCCCCTGATACCCTTCAATCATTCGCAATAGCTCGCCAACTTTGCTAGGCTCTGTTGTTGCTGCCATGTGTTTCTGTGTTTTTTTCATTGTTGCCTGCATGTATTTTTTAACTGCTGCTATTGGAGAATGTTTTGTTCTGCCTGTTAGCATTGCATAAAGCATTATCTCTCCACACCTGCCTATAACTCTATGTGCTGTTTCAATCGCTCCCCTTGATTCAATACGTTTTGCAATATCTGCAAATGATTCTGACTCAATTTTATCAACCGCTAAGCCGCCAATATATGGAAAAACATCTTTTTCAAGGCTCGCCATTATTCTTTTCTTGTGGCTCTCTGACTTTTCCTTCTTTAAAGCTTGAAACCATTCACGGGCGACAATTTCGAAGTTGTTTTGGTTGGCATTCTCTCCGTCTTGCCTCTCTGTTTGTTTCTTTGCCTCAATATGTATAACTGGATCTATACCTTGTTTTCTAAGGCTGTATAGTTCTTCTGCTTTCTCTCTGGCTTCTTTCAGGCTAACAGCTGGATAAGTGCCTAAAGATATTAATCTTTGTTTTCCTTCCAGTGATCTACATCTAAAACGCCACCACTTTTTATCTTTTGAATAAACATATAAATATAAGCCGTTACCATCTGGATAGCTTGTATATTTTTGACCAGCTTTGTTTTCTAGTTTCTTTATTTGCTGCGGGTTTATGCTCATGTGTATAACTACCTTTCAACTTTAAGATTTTTACACAATACTTATACACAAAACGTGTATAATACATAATTATACATTAAAATCTATTACTGTCTAGAATAAAAAAAACCCCGCTATTAACGGGGCTTTTGTATGCTTTAATTTACTTCTTTATTCTCTTGTTCAGTGGAGGCGGCGG
>CAYOPU010000131.1:0-6183 GCA_964405915.1 uncultured Smithella sp.
GCATCTACAACGGACATTACGAATACTACCTGGAGAAAACCGGCCGCGAACATCGCGCCGCCTGATGCTTTTCCTCTTTTGCAGGGTGTTCCCCGGCGCGATGAGAATTTAACGGACAAGCCGCCGCCGACTTTTATGAAAAAGTCCCCGGTTTCCTGTTCACAGGTTAGGGATGAGGGTTGATTGTTTTGGGCGTTTGAAGTATCCCTTATCCTGTGCTAGGATAGTCTCCGCTTCATGGAGCAAAATGATGGCTTTTTTGGAAAACCTGGGACGCCGCCCCACCCAGTTGCTGACGGAATTTGCAGACACCATAGTGTTTGCCGGAAAAGTTTTTCTTCGTATTTTCCGGCGCAAAACATACAGCAGCGCCATGCGGGAAGTCCTGGTCAATCAGATCTACTTTACATCGGTGCAGATTTTACCCGTCCTCCTGCTGGTGTCGATTATTTTTGGCTCTCTGTTCATCGGTATGGTTTTTACCCTGCTCAAAGAGTTCGGGCTGACCCAATACATCGGTAATGTTTTAATGGGATTGATCGCTACGGAATTGTCGCCGCTTTTAACGGTGCTGCTGATCACCCTGCGGTCTTCCGCCGCGATCAATACGGAAATGGCCGTCATGAAAGTCAATCGGGAAATTAAAACCCTGGAAATGTTCCACATCGACATCATCGACTACCTGCTGATTCCGCGCATTATGAACGGCATTGTCTCCATTGTTTTATTGAGCAGCCTTTTTTCCATTGTCCTGCTCGTCAGCGGCAATCTGTTTTCCTGGCTGATTTTCGGGATGAGCGTGGATGTTTATAAAAATCTGCTGATAAAGTCCACGAATTTTTCTGATATAGGGGTTGCCCTGTTCAAGTGCGCCATTTATGGATTTTTTATCACGCTGATCCCCATCCGTTTCGGTCTGCGGGCGTCGCATGAACTGACCAGCATTCCCATCGTCGTATCCCAGGGCATGGTGAACGTCTTTTCGGCCATCGTGATGATCGAGGTGCTGTCATTACTGATAAAATTACTCTAAATTTATTCGCGAGCGAGCCTTCGCTCAAACAGTCTCTGGATGATTTTCTGCGGGATCATGCCATGCAGGCGGCGCCGGTTTCCGTGGATGTTCCCCTGATTTCCAACCAGGATGTTTATCTGAACATCGCCCTGATCAAGCAATATCATGAAAACATGCCCAGGCGCGAGGCCGAGCGGCTGGCGGTTGAATATTTAAAGCGCTTTGACCTTGGACATATCGCCCATAAGCGCAATCCGGCGTTAAGTCCCGAAGAGCGGTTCTGCGCGATGCTGCTCCGGGCGGCCATGGTGAAGGAGGCGACGATCCTGATTGACCAGCCCTTTAAAATTATTCCTCATTTGAAAGATATGCAATTTATCACAACCGCTTTAAAAAAAATTGACGATTTATACGTAAGCTGTCATATATATGATTATCAATGGATGGAAGAAAAGTATGGTGAGTTATGACATGGAGTCGCGAATCTAAAGTCGGTCTTTTCATGGGTTGCACGGCGATTATTCTTGCCGCAGCCCTGTTATATCTGGCTGTGGGAAAGGGTGTTTTCGAAACAATGCATGTCTTCACTCTGTCGTCCCGGACCGGCGACGGTTTTACGGCAGGCATGCCTGTTATTTTTTCCGGATTTGATATCGGCAAAGTGCAAACGCTGGAACTCAATGACAAGGGGATTGTTTTAATCAAAATCAAAATTCCCGACCGTCATGTAAAATGGCTGAGATCGGACAGTGATTTTATTTTATATCGCCCGCTCATCGGTTCAGCAAGTATTGTGGTCAATACGGAAGATTTAAAGAGTCCGCCATTGGATGCAAACAAAATTCCTGAAGTCACCATCGTCAATGACATTAATGATGCCATTACTAAAATTCAACCGGTGCTGGATAAAGTGACGCAGATTGCTGAAAACATTGAACGCCTGACGAAAAATCTCTCAGATCCCAAAGGAGATTTAAATCGCGCACTGGGCAATGCCGAAAAAATTACCTCCAATCTGGCAACCAAGAAGTCCCTTGTGGAAATGGCCGTCTCCGATCCGGAAAGCGTTCAAGCTCTGAATGACTCTCTGAAAAAGCTGAAAGACATTACCGCCAGTGTTGATCGCATTCTCAAGAAGGTTGATCAAATGGCGGACAAGACGGATGGTGAATTGTATGGCAAGAATGGCGCTTTGCCGCAGGTCAACGTCATCCTCCGGGATGTTGCCGGTAAACTGCAAAAACTGGATAAAACGGTTGATAATATCAATAAAATCAGCACGGACGCGTCCGAAGGCATGAAGGATTTCCATATTCTGCGCTCCGACATCGATGATGTGGTGAACTCACTGGACAATGTTGTCCAGAAACTGGACGCGATTATCGGGTCGAAGAAAAAACCGGAGTTTAAGGCCCCATGAAAAAATTACTGTTTTTAACTTTGGCTTTCATGATTTGCGCCTGCGGATCGGTTGCGCCGACGCCTAAATGGAAGGACAACGCCTACGAACAGCTGGATCTTTATAAAACCGGTTTTCTTACGGGCAGGGAAGAATCCACGGAACCTCATTTTGTTAAGGCCGTAAGAGAAATGGCCGCCGGCAATGATTTGAATCTTCTGGCCGTCGCCTGGCTGACGAAATATGCGCTCCATGCCGCGTCGCTGGAGAGTTTTGACGACAACGAATTTCAAAAACTATCCCGGCTGGAGCCGAATGCCGCCGATCTGGCCTACTGTAATTTTTTAAAGGGCAATTTCAGCGCCGTAGATATTCACCGGCTGCCGGCCCGTTATGCCGGTGTCATGAAAGCCGCCGCCGTTAAGGATGCGGCATCAGCCGTTCGTGAGATGGCCGTCATTGCCGACCCGTTATCCCGGCTGGTTGCCTGTGGTGTCTGGGTAAAGTATCGGACCTATGACGAAAATATTTTACAGACAGCCATTGACACCGCCGCCGCCCATGGCTGGCGCAGGCCGCTCTGGGCGTATCTGTCCAAACTTCATGATTTTTATAGCGAACGGGGGGATAAGCTTAAGGCTGACGCGATCAAAGAAAGACTGGAATTCTTAAAAAAGCAATAATATCAAAAAAGAAAAACAAAATGAGCGTTGCGTTTGCCGGCGAAGCGATGCCAAAGCAGGCAGGATAGATAAAAAGGACATACCCTCTTTCGAGAGTATGTCCCTTTTCAAGGTAATCATTTATTTCTTTGCAGGAGCGGGTGCAGCCGGAGCCGCAGGAACTTCCGGAACTGCCGGAGCGGCCGGAGCAGGGGCAATGCCCAGCGCTTCCATGGCTTTTACGCCTTTTTCTTTAATGGTAGCGGCTGCCGCAAGGCCGTCAGCAATGTTTCCCGATTTAAAACTTTCCTGTGCCTTGGCCCAATCCGCCTTGATGGCATCCAGTCCCGTTTTTACTTCCGCTAATTTTTCAGCGGTCATGTCTTTCGGAAGTTTTTTGAGCTTGTCAAGACTATCGACCTTCCCCTGGATGGCTTCGACCATTTGAGGAAATTCCTGGGTCAGTTCCGTCCATTTTTTGGTCAATTCTTCTTTCTTGGCCTTTGCGGCGGCTACGACTTCCTGTGTTTTGGCGGGAAGGGCCTGCGCTTCGGCTAAAGCCTCCTTGTATTCCTTCTTGGCCATCTTTTCTTTCGCGGAAGCCAGGGCGGCTTCCAGAGCGGCTGCCTGATCCGGAACAAGCTTTACAGCCTCGGCCTTGGCGGCATTAACCGCCTGCTCGGCTGCCTGCATTGCCAACTCCGCGGGTTTCTTGTCGCTGGCGCAAGCCATCAACATAACTAACATAAACAATGTTGCCACACTACTTACAAAAATTCTCTTCATATCCCTCTCCTTTCAAATTTGGTTCTTTGTCTATTTAGAGTCTGTCTGCCTTAAACGTGTTGCATGCCTGGATGTCTCCCTGCTCCCATCCCCGTTGAAACCAGCTGACACGCTGGGCTGAGCTGCCGTGCGTAAAACCGTCGGGCACCACATATCCCTGCGTCTTTTTCTGGATGCGGTCGTCGCCCACGGCACTGGCGGCGTTCAGACCCTCCTCAATGTCTCCGGATTCCAGAACATTGCGTTTTTTTTGGGTCTGGTGAGCCCACACCCCGGATAGGCAATCTGCCTGCAATTCCATCATGACGGATAATTTATTCCTGCCGGACTGGCCTGATTGCGCCTGGAGCCGGGTCACTTTTTGGGTAATGCCCAGCAGCGTCTGTACATGGTGGCCAACTTCATGGGCAATCACATACGCCTGCGCAAAATCACCGGACGCTCCGAACCGGGAATGAAGCTCTTCAAAAAAAACAAGATCAAGATATACCTTATGATCGGCAGGGCAATAAAAGGGTCCCACGGCCGAATCAGCCATCCCGCAGGCGGATTCAACAGCCCCGGAAAAAAGCACCAGTTTCGGCTCTTCATAGGCTCGACCCGCTTTTTGAAAAGCATCCTGCCAGACATCTTCCGTTTCGGCCAGAACCACCGCCACAAAATTGCGCAGGTCATCGTGGGCAGCCGGAAGCGGGTTTTGTCTGGTGGATACGGCGGTGGTTTGCGTGTTCTGCCCCACGACCTGCAACAGAGCGGTCGGATCGACGCCCAGAAACATACTGACCACCACGACAACCACCAGCCCCAAACCGCCTATACCACCGGCCTTTACACCACGGGAAACGGACATTCCCCGGCGGTCTTCAACATTGTCACTTTGCCGTTCACCTCTCCAGCGCATGGGAATCTCCCTCTCAATTCTTGTGCGTCATGAATTATAAAAATATTATTTTCTTGTCAAGACAATTCAAAGCGGATTTTATAAGATGGGAAAGAGGCTATAGGCAATAGGCGATGGGTTATAGGTCATGGGTCAGGACCGTTACAGGAGTTGCTTCGAAATATCCGGCAGTGGCGATGCTATTCCTTTTGGTTATAATTACCTCAATGATATTACTCTTATGAATTTGCTATTCAGCCAGGCCTCTGTTAGCATTTCCGCGTGTTTTGACCTTGTTTTTAAGGTCATTGAAAACAGATGTGAGCCGGAACAATGAATCACAAACGCTGTCTGGTCATGTTTGCCAGATACCCGGAAAGAGGAAAGGTTAAATCCAGATTAATTCTCAAGGGGGATGAGCTGTCTGTGGCTGATCTCTACCGTTGTTTCATTGAAGACCTCCTCGAAAAGTTGTCCGCGGGGAATTATCAGTTTTGGATGGCTTACGATCCACCGGAAAGAGAGAGTGATTTTGTTAAACTTTTCGGCAGAGGTTTTTGTTACACCCCTCAAATGGGCGCTGATCTGGGAAAACGGATGTGCAACGCTTTTACCGGCTGCTTCTTAAAAGGATTTCAATCCGTGGTGGTGATTGGCAGCGACAGCCCCGACCTTCCGGAGGAAATTATCGGGGAGTCTTTTGAGTCTCTGGAAAGAAACGGCGCTGTGATTGGACCGGCTTTTGACGGGGGGTATTATTTAATCGGGTTTTCCCGGAAGTCCTTCTCTTCGCGGGTATTTGAAAATATGGCATGGAGCACGGACCGTGTGTTTCCGGAAACGATGCGGCGTTTTCATGAAGCTGCCGTTTCTGTTCACGTTTTGCCCCGGTGGCGGGATATGGATAGATGGGAAGATGTCCGGGCTCTGGTCGAAAAACATGAAAAATCAGATTTCGGCCAATCACGGACAATTCGCTTTCTGAAGGAGCATGGTTTCGCAAAAGCAGACAGATGAAGACCAGATTTTCCATCATTGTTCCCGTCCTGAATGAAAGCGCGGGCATCAACCCAACCATCGGGCATTTGCGGCGTCTGATCGACATCTCCCGCCTTTCCGCGGAGATTATTGTTGCTGATGGCGACCCGCAGGCGAAAACCATTGCGGCAATTCAGGATGACCGGGTGATGGTCACGGTGGGGGAAAAGGGACGAGGCCGTCAGATGAATCATGGCGCAAAGCTTTCCGGGGGCGATATCCTTCTGTTTCTTCATGCCGACACGCGCCTGCCGGATGACGGCTTGTCGCTGATTGATGCGGCTTGCGGCCATCCCGCGCAGGGAGCGGGGGCTTTCGACCTGGCGATTGACTCGGCAAAGCCGGTGTTTCGTTTGATTGAAAAAACGGCGTCGCTTCGTTCGCGCCTGACGGGAATTCCCTA
>CAYOPU010000132.1:0-6169 GCA_964405915.1 uncultured Smithella sp.
TTATAAATGGTAATCATCACTGTGATTCAAAATTAAAAACATTTGTCTGTAGGTGAAATACGCAAACGCATGCTGCTCGCACATCTTCCCGATTCCCCTACGCCGATGTATGCCACCGTACTGGCCATCCGCAGGTTATTGAAACGGGAACGGGTCGTCTATATCAAGGCCCACAAGACAGTGGATGGGTCCCCCGATGGATCAGTTAGAAAGTCTCCGTGATAACAAAAGATATTACGTTTTACACAAGAGGCCGTAGGAGAGTCAGTAAAAGACGCAGCTGAAGATCGTTTGGGCAAGACCGCCTTTTGCTATTGACCGGCGGATTATTTCCGTGCAAACTATCATCAGCTTGATGTGTCGGGATGGTTATGAACGAAGAAAAAATTAAATCAGACGAAAATGTCCTCGAAGAGGACAGGGCGGAGACGAAAAAGCCCTCGCTGTATCGGGTCGTCCTTCTTAACGACGACTACACAACCATGGAATTCGTCATTCATGTGCTGGAGACGGTGTTCCACAAGTCACCTGTCGAGGCCACCCAGATCATGCTGAGCATCCATAAAAAGGGGGCCGGCCTTTGCGGCGTTTATACGCGTGAGATTGCCGAGACAAAAGTAGTCACGGTGCATGACATGGCGGTTAAAAACAAATTCCCACTGAAATGCACGATGGAGAAGGAATGATTAACAAAGAATTGGGGCTGGCTCTGGATGCAATTATCAAAGATGCTAAAAAGCGGCGGCATGAATATCTCACCGCCGAGCATATCCTGTTTGCGCTGATTCATGACGAGCTTGGCATCGACATCATCACAGGCTGCGGCGGCGATGTCGCCAGGATTAAACAGAACATCGAGGCATTCTTTGACAGGAGCATTCCTGTCCTGCCCCCGGGTAAGAGTTCAAACCCCCTGCCGGCGGTGGGGTTCCAGAGGGTGATTCAGCAGGCGATCATACACGTCCAGTCAGCCGAAAAGGCAGAGGTCGAGGCAGGCGATTTGCTGGCGGCGCTTTACGGCGAATCCGATTCTTTTGCAGCGCATTTCCTGGATCAGGAAGGCATCACGCGGCTTGATGTGCTGAATTACATTTCCCACGGCAGCGCAGGCTTAAGCGGCGAGGAACAAAGCGAATTGCCTTTTGAAGAACCGGCGGGCGAACCGGGGCAAAATGAGACGGAACCGAAGCGGCCCGTGTCCAAAGACCCCTTGAAACTTTATACCGTTAATTTGATCGAAAAGGCAGCCGCAGGCGGGATAGACCCACTGGTCGGCCGCAAAGAAGAACTGGAGCGCGCCATACAGGTGCTCTGCAGGCGGCGGAAAAACAATATCGTGTTCGTCGGCGAACCGGGCGTCGGCAAAACCGCCCTTGTAGAGGGTCTTGCGCTGAATATCCACAACGGCTCCGTCCCCGGGCACCTTAAGGATACGATCATTTACTCGCTCGACATGGGGGCGCTGCTTGCGGGCACAAAATACCGGGGCGATTTCGAAGCGCGCCTGAAGGCCACCATTAAGGAACTCGAAAAAATCTCCGGCGTCATCCTCTTCATCGACGAGATTCATACGATCGTCGGAGCGGGGGCCACAAGCGGCGGTTCGATGGATGCGTCAAACATCTTGAAGCCGGTGCTGAATTCCGGCAGACTGCGCTGCATCGGCGCCAGCACGTATGAGGAATACAAAAACTATTTCGAGAAGGACCGAGCCCTTTCCAGGCGGTTCCAGAAGATAGAACTGTTTGAGCCCACGATAGGAGAAACGATTGACATCCTGAAAGGTCTGCGTTCTTATTACGAGGATTTCCATGCTGTCCGATACACGGATTCTGCCATCAAGGCTGCCGCCGAGCTTTCCGCAAAATATATCAACGATAAATTCATGCCGGACAAGGCCATTGACGTGATCGACGAGGCGGGCGCCACGAAAAAGCTGCTTGCCGGAAGCAAAAGCAAACCCGTGGTCGGCGTCAAGGAGATCGAGCACATTGTGGCGCACATCGCCAAAATACCGTCCCTGAATGTATCCGCGTCCGACACGAAAAATTTAAGAGACTTGGAAGCCCAGCTCAAGCACGCGGTCTTTGGCCAGGACAGCGCCATTCATTCGCTTGTCTGTGCCATCAAGAGGTCACGCGCGGGATTGGCTGCTCCCGAGAAGCCCATCGGCTCCTTCCTCTTTACCGGACCCACGGGTGTGGGCAAGACCGAGGTCTCGAAACAGATGGCAAACGTGCTCGGTGTAAAATTCACCCGCTTCGACATGAGCGAATTTATGGAGAAGCATGCTGTATCGAGGCTGATCGGCGCTCCCCCGGGCTATGTCGGCTTTGATCAGGGCGGCCTGCTGACCGATGCGATCAGGAAGCACCCGTACTCCGTGCTGCTGCTGGATGAGATCGAGAAAGCCCACCCCGACATCTTCAGCATATTGCTGCAGGTGATGGATTACTCCACCCTGACGGACAACAACGGGAAGAAGGCCGACTTCAGGAATGTCATCCTCATCATGACCTCCAATGCGGGTGCAAAGGAGGTGGATATGATGGACGCTATAGGATTCGGCAACAGAAAAGGCGATGCAAGCGCAAAGGGCGACAGGACAATCAAAAAACTCTTTAACCCTGAATTCAGAAACCGGCTTGATGCGATCATTACCTTCAACCCGCTTTCACCGGCAGTCATGAAGATGGTCGTCGACAAGTTTATTAACGACCTGGGCAAACAGCTCGAAGGGCGCAAAGTCAGGATGGACATCACCGATGCCGCCCAAGACTGGCTGGCCGAAAAGGGGTACGATGACAAATTCGGCGCAAGGCCTCTGGCGAGGCTCATGCAGACAGAAATCAAGGATGCGCTTTCCGAGGAACTGCTTTTCGGCAGATTGAAAAAGGGCGGCGGCGTGACGGTTGATCTGCAAAACGGAAAGCTCGATTTCAAGTATCGCGCCCTCGAATCAACCACGTCGCAGTGCGCAACAGAGAATTAACCATCGTCCCGCGGCAGCGGGATTGAACGAATGGCATGACCGTTTACAGACTGACTAAAAAACTTGTTTTCCCTCCGCCGGAACTGGCCGATGACGACGGCCTGCTGGCGGTTGGCGGCGACCTGAGCGTTGAACGTTTGATTCTCGCTTATTCCAGGGGAATCTTCCCGTGGTATTCCGACAACGATCCCATCCTCTGGTGGTCGCCTGATCCCCGCCCGGTCCTGATTCCCGCGGAGCTAAAGGTTTCCCGCAGCCTGAGACAGACCATTAAAAAAGGCATTTACCGCGTTACGACCAATACGGCCTTTGAAGACGTGATCAGAAACTGCGCCTTCATTAGAAGAAAGGGACAGGGAGGCACGTGGATAACCGATGATATGATAGCGGCGTATGTCAGGCTGCATCAGGCTGGATATGCCCACTCTGTCGAGTCCTGGGATGGCGATGAACTGGTCGGCGGTTTCTACGGTGTTATGATGGGCAAAGCTTTTTTCGGAGAATCCATGTTTGCCAAAAAGACCGATGCATCAAAAGTCGCTTTTGCCACATATGCTGCTAAACTTGCAGAAAACAGTTTTGAACTGATTGACTGCCAGGTCACTACAGAACACATGCAGCGATTCGGCGCAAAAGAAATCCCCCGCACTGAATTCATGAAACTTCTGCAAAAAGTTCTGCAATCAACCACCTCGCAGCAAGCGGTCAAGGTATGAAATGAACATCATGATATCGCAGCAAGCTGCGGAGCATTAACGCGCGTCCCGCATAAGCGGGATTAAAGTTCTATTTGCGTGCCGAGTTCAACCACCCGGTTGGCAGGAATGCCGAAGTAAGAGGTGGGATTCCCCGCATTTCTGGACATAAAGGCAAAAATGGCTTTGCGCCACCGCATCATTTTCGATTTTCCTCCGGTCAGGAGTGTTTCCCGGCCCAGGTAAAATGTCGTGGTCATCGGATCGGTCACAAGTCCATGCTGGGCGATGATTTTCATGATCTGGGGCACATTGGGTTTCTGCATGAAACCATAGAATGCTTCAACACGGTAAACCCCCTGTCCCAAATCGTTCAGTTTAATTCTTTCGTCAAGATGAACCGTTGGAGTGTCTCTGGAGATAATGGAAAGGAGCACAACTTGTTCATGCAATACGTGATTGTGTTTGATATGGTGAAGCAGTGCCGGCGGCGTACCCTCGGGGGATAACGTCATAAAAACGGCGGTGCCGGACACCCGCGGCAGTCTGTTTTTCGACAATTCCGGAAGAAAGCTTTCCAGTGGAAGTCTTGCCCCGATTAATTTTTGGTAGAGTTCATTTCGTCCTTTTTTCCAGGTGGTCATCGCCACCGCGATAATGGCAGCGACAAAGAGAGGAAACCATCCCCCGTCGGCAATCTTAAAGATGTTGCCGGCGAAATAGGCAAAATCGAACGCCAGAAATATGCCGACAAGGGGGATGACCTTCCACAGGGGCCAATTCCTGTTATGCATCAACACAAGGAAATAGAGAAAAGATGTGATGATCATGGTTCCTGTAACAGCAATGCCATAGGCGCCGGCCAGTCCTCCGGATTCTTTGAATCCGATTACAACAGCGATACAGGCAATCAGCAAAGCATAATTGACGAAAGGGATATAGATCTGCCCCTGCATGTCGCTTGATGTGTGGACAATCCGCAGTCGGGGACAGAAACCCAGCTGGACGGCTTGTTGCGTCAGTGAAAATGCACCGGAGATTAGCGCCTGAGAAGCGATCACCGTTGCAAGGGTGGAAAGCCCGATCATGGGATACAGCAGGGATTCAGGCACGATTTTATAGAAGGGATTAATATTCATTTCCGGATGGGCAAGCAGCAAAGCCCCCTGCCCGAAATAGTTGCACAGCAAGGTGGGTAAGACGAAAAAAAACCAGGAATGCCGTATGGCATCTCTGCCAAAATGTCCCAAATCGGCGTAGAGAGCTTCACACCCCGTTATGCAAAGAACAACCGATCCGAGCACAACAATGCCGTGAGGGCCATTGTTCATGAAAAAATCAAGGGCATAGACCGGATGAACGGCATAAAGAACCGACGGCACACGCATGATCTGGATGATGCCGAAAACACAGATCGATACAAACCAGAGCAGCATGATCGGAGCAAATAACTTTCCAATGTGAGTGGTTCCCCTATGCTGCAGTGAAAAAAGCAAAACAAGCACAATACAGGTCAAAGGCATCACGAAAGGCGCCGCGGCCTTCGTGGCGACTTCCAGGCCTTCAATGGCGGAAAGAACGGATATGGCGGGGGTAATGACTCCGTCTCCATAAAGAAGCCCCGCACCCAGAATCCCGGCAAATATGAGAATGGGCTGGATGCGGCGGGAGATGCTTTTATCAGAGGTCCGCAAAAGACCGAGCAGGGCAAAGATGCCGCCTTCACCCCGATTGTCGGACCGAAGGATGAACGTGACATATTTGACGCTGACAACGATGATCATCGACCAGAAGATGAGGGATAAAACACCCAGAATATTGGATGCGCTGGGGACAATGGCATGTTTTCCGTGGAAGCATTCCTTGATGGCGTAAAGGGGGCTTGTCCCGATATCGCCAAAGACCACGCCGATTGATCCGACGGCAAGCAAAATAGTTTTATGATGGAGCCACTGGAGGGGGGATTTTCCATTGGATTCATAAGAACCGTCATTTTCATCACTTGACGAAGACACAAATAACCTCCGAAGATTGTTCAGGGGAGAATCATCCTCCCGGTCGACTCCGGTTGGTTCTCCTCATCGAAGCCTACGAAGTTAGCTGAAGGACTCGGGTCGAAGAGGTTACCCTGCGCGAAAGCGCTGCGCCCCAGAAAATTGGTTCCTCCGTTCCTGAAAATCAGGATTAGGCTATATCTGGAGCGTTTACTAAATCATCTTTTAAAACTTGTCAATCAACTTATAAGCCCCCCACTTTCGTTCAGAAATCCTCCCTTTCGTTACTCTTTTCTTTTTTCATCAATATCCCCCGGATAGATCATGGCGCCCGGTCCCCGCTCGCGCGTGCGGACACGGATAACATCCTCCACAGGCGTCACAAAAATAATGCCGTCGCCCGTCTCGCCCGTGTAAGCCGATTGGAGAATCACTTCCAGAGCGGCTTCCAGGTTGCGTCTGGTCAAAACGATATTGATTTGTATTTT
>CAYOPU010000133.1:0-6114 GCA_964405915.1 uncultured Smithella sp.
CCGCTTCCGTTATTTTGGCCTGGGTCAAACCATGCGCGGCAATAACATCGCTCAGGGTATCGGAAAGAACGCCTTCCGGCGGAAAGGCCACCTGAACGTTCAACCCTTTTGCATATTCAATCATGGTTGCGTAGTTGACGGTAAGATTGTGATCAATCGGAAATTCCGTGAAGTTGGGGTCCGTCAGGCTTTGCGTCAATTCACCTTCGCGTTCGCCGCGAATGTTATAGAAAATGACCGAATCGCCCGGATGGATTCTTCCTAAGGGACCAGTCTGAAGGCCGGTCAAAACCAGAGGGAGCAGGGTTTCATCTTCCTGACCTTGAACATAAGCGCTGCGGACTGCCTGGGACATGGGAAACTTGATTTCAGAACACATGGAGATACCAGCCTATTCATTTTGAAGTGTCTATCGGATCAACTTTTTAGCGAAATAAGTTTAAGCTGTAAAGGAAAAAGATTTCCTCCCTGCTCCCTGGAAAACCTTTTAAACTTGAAAATTAAGCGCTTGAGTGATAGACGATCCGCAAGTATTTTCATGAAGGTTTGTCTATGCAGGCTTTGCCAAAGAACAAAGAAGAGCAGATCGATGTTTTCAGTGAAGAACTGCTGCGGGAAAAAGCGGCGGTTCTGGCCCGGGCGGGCTTTGCCGTAGAAAATGCGCTGGCAAAACTGGCAAAAATCAATCAACAATTTGAAGAGAAAATCGAATATCTGCATACCGTTCGGGAAGATCCGCATCACCGGCAATCCCTTTTTGAAGAAATCAACGCCCTTGTCGATCAATTCAATACGGCCTGCCGGAAAGCAGATATCCAGTATTATTACCTAATTGTAACCCGCGAAGCCATGGGGTTGAGAAGACATCAAACGGTTGAGCAAATCTACCGGATTCCTCCGAAAAAGAAAAAAGTGCAGGCACTTTAATGGATCGATACAGAAAACAGCGCTCACGGATGGTGGAAACGCAGATTCGCGCCCGTTCAATCAGCGATGAACGCGTGCTAAACGTGATGGAAACCATGCCGCGTCACCTCTTCGTGGATGAAGGCCTGATTGCGCAGGCCTATAGCGACAACCCGCTGCCCATCGGTGAAAAACAAACCATTTCTCAGCCTTATATTGTCGCCTTAATGACCCAGGCCCTGGAGTTGAAAGGCAGGGAGCGGGTTCTGGAAATCGGCACGGGGTCGGGTTACCAGACGGCAATACTGGCTAAATTGGCCGACCGGGTTTTTTCGATCGAGCGTGTGGCAGTCCTTGCCAACCGCGCGCGCCGGATTCTGGACAATCTCAACTGTTATAATGTCGCCATCCGCGTCGGCGACGGGTCTTACGGCTGGAAAGAGGAAGCGCCTTTCGACGCGATTATTACAACCGCTGCCGCCCCGCAGGTTCCGCAGTATCTGCTGGAACAGCTGACGCCGGGAGGCAGGCTGGTTGTCCCCGTCGGCAATCGAGAGGTCCAGACGCTTTATAAACTCACCCGCCCGGCTGAAAACCCGGCTGAAATTAAAAAAGAAGATTTGGGCGGCTGCCGCTTTGTCAGTCTGATAGGGGAAAGCGGGTGGAAAGAATGATTCGGCACACCGGTTTCCGGATGAAAAAATACGGAATTATTTTCCGGAATTATTCCGTATTCTTTCTTCTGATGATGCTTGCTCTGCATTTACTGGTTTCCTGCTCCAGCGCTCAGGTGCAGAAAAGTCCGTCCAAAGGAATTTATCATATCGTCAAAAAGGGCGAAACGGCTTACGGTATTGCCCGCGCCTATTCAATCCGTTTGCAGGATTTGGCGGAAATCAATAATATCCGCGATGTGTCCAGCCTCAAGGAAGGCAGCGTCATCTTCATTCCCGATGCCAATCAGGTCATTGATGATGTCACGTCCCGCACCGGCAAAACCAACGCCGGGGTAAAACAAGACGCCGGTCTCACGGCAGAGAAACCATCTGATCCAATAGATGCAGCCAGACCGGCGGAAAAACTCCCTCAACAAATAAATATCACCAAACCAACCGATAAACCGCAGACAATGGGAGATAAGCCTCATCGGGAACAGAACCCACCCAAGCAGTCCGGTTTCATCCCGACAGAAAGAAAAGATCATGAAATCGCAGGGAAACAGCCGTTGGTGGAAAAGAAAAATGAAATAAAGCCGGAAAAAGGCGGATTTGTCTGGCCGGTCAGGGGAACGGTGAAAACACATTTTGGGCTTCAACCCAATAAAACGTATCACAACTGGATCAAGATTACCTGCCCCGAGGGAACAAAAGTCAAAGCGGCAGCCGGTGGAACCGTCATTTTTTCCGCAAATTTAAAAGATTTCGGCGAAACGATCATCATTCGTCATGCAAATGATTTAGCCACCGTTTATACGCATCTCAAGAAAAGATATGCCCAGGCGGATCAGACTGTTAAAAAAGGCAGTTCCATTGCTTTGGGCGGAGAAAAAGACAACCTGGGCGATGAATTCATCAATTTTGAAATACGCTTTAAGGGTAAAGCCCACAATCCCCTGCTCTACCTGCCTTAGATGACTGTCAGTTTCGTCCGGTCTGCAGCATTTCTAAAACATTTCAGTAAATTGTATTAATCATTGACTAATTACAGAAAAAATGATAATCTAACTTCGTTATCAGCAGAAGGGCAGGGGGAAGTAAAATGTTCAAAGTAGGGGATTTGGCGGTGTATCCGGCGCAAGGGGTCGGTGTCATTGAAGCTATTGAAAATAGAGAGGTTATGGGTAAGAAGCAGCCTTTTTATGTCATGAAGATCATGGGAAACGGTATGAAGATCATGATTCCGACCAGTTCAGCCAAGGCGGTGGGGCTGCGCGAAGTCATTCTGGAGAAGGAAATACCCAAAGTGTATGAGATTCTTCGCAATAAAGATGTCACCATCGATAAGCAAACCTGGAATAAGCGCTATCGGGAATATCTGGAAAAGATAAAAACCGGTTCTGTATTTGAAATTGCCAGTGTTTTACGGGATTTGTTTATTCTGAAGAGCGACAAAAATCTTTCTTTCGGGGAACGGAAAATGATGGATACTGCTAAAAATCTGCTGGTTAAGGAAATATCCGTGGCCACAAACGCGCAGGAAGCCAAAGTTGAACGCGATTTGCAAATGATTTTCACAGTGCAATAGCAATGTATCATTAATAATTCATTTCAAGCTCTTTGACAACGGAAACAGACAGATCAACATTCCCGATATAAGGAAAAGTAATGCCTCCCTGATGATATTTTAGTTGTCTGTTCATATGGATTTCTTTGATGTAAATTGATTTGATTTTTATGGAAAGGAGGTGAAGGGGTTGATCGTAAAAGCTTTATTAGTTTTAGCCTGTTCGATTAGCGGTTATTTTATCGCCTATTACACGATGGCGGCAGCGAATTCATATGCTGTTTTTCAGGCAATTATCGGCTTTATTATAGGTTTAGTCATCGCGCTTCTGGTCATCAGACTGGAAAAGGACATCAACAAGCTCTCCCTGAAAATCATCGCGGGCGGTGTCATTGGCATGGTCGTCGGCCTGCTCATAGCGTTGATTTTGGGTTTTGGTCTGAATATGGCCATTAAGATCACGCAAGATCAGCACATCGTCCCGTGGATCTATCTGCTTCTCACCGGCATCCTGGGCTACCTGGGACTTGTTCTCGGATTAAAGAAAGCGGAAGAGTTCAATTTTCGCGTCGCCGAAAGCAAAGAGCGCGTTGACCATCGCTTACTGGATACCAGTGTGATTATTGACGGAAGAATCGCGGATATTTGCGATACGGGTTTTGTGGATGGAGAATTGATCGTTCCGCGTTTTGTGCTCAACGAACTTCAATTTATTGCGGATTCTTCGGACTCCATGAAACGTTCAAGAGGCAGACGGGGACTGGATGTTCTCAATCGCATGCAGAAAAGTTCCGCCATTCATATTGCCATCGTTGAACAGGATTTCCCGAAAATAAAAGGCGTGGACAGCAAACTGGTGGCCCTGGCCCAGCAATTAAACGCCAAACTCATGACCAACGACTACAACCTGAACAAGGTTGCTGAATTGCAGGGCGTGCGGGTTTTGAATGTCAATGAACTGGCCAATGCCATGAAGCCGGTCGTTTTACCCGGAGAACAGATGGCGGTCAAGATCATCCGGGAAGGCAAGGAACAGGGACAAGGTGTCGGTTACCTGGATGACGGAACCATGATTATCGTGGACAACGCGCAAAAAATGATCAATATGAACGTTGAAGTTATTGTGACAAGTGTGCTGCAAACGACGGCCGGCCGGATGATTTTTACGGAATTAAAAGAAGCAGTTGAAAAGAAAAACTACAGTTCATAAAATATGTCTTTGTTGACTTTTGCGGCCGGGAAGAAATATCTTTGGCAAACGGGCCCGGGAAAATTATTTTCCGGACCCGTTTTTTATGTGAAATAAATAATGAAAACAGTGGCCATTATTCCCGCGGGCGGTTTGGGCAAGAGATTAGGCGCTGATATCGCCAAGCAGTATCTTTGTCTGAATGAGTTGCCTGTGCTGGTTCATACGCTCCGCGTGTTTCAGAAAGCCGACGCGGTTTCCGACATTGTGCTGATTGTGCCGCGGGATCACCTGGAATCCGTGCGGCGGCAAATTGTCGAAAAATACGGTTTGACAAAAATATCGTCCATTGTCGCCGGGGGCAATGAGCGCCAGGATTCGGTCCGAAACGGCCTTCGAGCAATTGCGGGCGGGTGCGATGTTGTTATCGTTCATGACGGGGTGCGTCCCCTGGTCACGGAAGAAATGATTACGCTGGTTACCGCGGCGGCAGCCGAAGGCGGCGGCGCATCGATTGGCGTCAAGGCCAAGGACACCATCAAGGAAACGACCGGCGAAAATATCGTAACGGGCACGTTGCCCCGTCAAAATTTATGGCAGACGCAGACACCCCAGGCGTTTCCATACGATCTGCTCTGCCGGGCGTATGAGGCCGCCGAAAAAGACCATTATTATGGAACAGATGATGCGTCCCTGGTCGAACGAACAGGCGTGAAAGTTCAGATGATGGAAGGATCTTACAAAAACATCAAAATCACGACACCGGAAGATTTGATTATGGCGGAAGCTTTCATGAAAGAGCAAACGAGTCAGCAAACCATTCATCGGAGCGGCCTGGGTTACGACAGCCATCGCTTGGTTGCCAACAGAAAACTGATTCTGGGCGGCGTTGAAATTCCCTTCGATCGGGGGCTTGCGGGACATTCCGACGCTGATGCGCTATTGCACGCCGTCTGTGATGCGCTTTTAGGCATGGCCGGCGCAGGAGACATCGGCCGGCATTTTCCGGACACCGACGATACTTACAAAAACATCTCCAGCCTCATTCTTTTGGAACGGGTTAAAGAAATCATAGAAGCAAAAAGGATCAGCATCAATAATATCGACGTGACAGTCATGATGGAAAAACCCAAACTCGCACCTTATGCCGCGGGGATGGCCGCCAATATTGCGGGCATTTTAAAAATTCCGGAAGCGGCCGTTAACATTAAAGCCAAAACCAATGAAGGGATGGGTTTTGTGGGCCGTCAGGAAGGCATTGCCGTGCTGGTTATTGCCGATGGCATGGAAAGGATAAAGAATGATTGATAAACCCAGAGTCAGATTCGCGCCCTCGCCCACCGGCGAACTGCATGTGGGCAATGCGCGGACGGCTTTATTTAACTGGATGTTTGCCCGTCATTTCCACGGCCATTTTATCCTGCGTATTGAAGATACGGACGAATCCCGCAGCGCTCTTTCCTATCAGGTCAATCTGCTTGATGATTTGAAATGGCTGGGACTGGATTGGGATGAAGGCCCGGAGAAAAACGGTGATCACGGGCCTTACCGGCAGAGCGAACGTCTGGACATCTATGCGGAGCACTTGAAAAAGCTGATCGACGCGGATCTGGTTTATCCCTGCTACTGCACGGAGGAAGAACTTGAAGAGGAACGCCAGGCCCTGATTCTGAGCAAACGAATGCCCCGCTACATGGGAAAGTGCCGCAACTTGACCTGCGCCGAGCGTGAAGTTCTGGTATCTCAAGGGAGAAAACCCTCCTACCGTTTTAAAGTGCCGCAAACGACTATTGAAT
>CAYOPU010000134.1:0-2351 GCA_964405915.1 uncultured Smithella sp.
AGCTTCTTCAAAGTGCGTTTGTTCGCCGGGTTGGAACAACGCTGCTTTCTCAAGGAGCCACTCTTTTGGTATCGATGGCGATTGCCGCGATTACCGCGCGGTGGCTGGGACCTTCCGGCAAAGGCCAATTTGCCATGGTCTTTATGGTTCCGGCCATGATGCAGATGTTTTTCAGTGTCGGCTTAAGCCCGGCCAATGTTTATTATGCCGGTTCGGGAAGGCTTCCCATCCGCCAATTGACGGAAAATTCGATGGCCTTTGTCCTGATCGGAACAGCTGCAGGTTTGGGATTGGCCCTTCTGGGATTTTTATGCGATTGGTATCCCATTGTTTTGCCAGGCATTTCGCCTTCCCATATTCTGCTGGGGATGATTGCGCTTCCTCTGGGGCTTTTCCTCATCAATCTGAATGCTCTTCTTCAGGGACTCCAGCGTATTTATACGCTGAATCTTCTCAATATTGCCGGATCGCTTCTCTCTATCTCGTTCATGACGGCATTCCTGATCCTTCTGAAATGGGGATTGTCGGGCGCGATTCTGGCATCCTTAGCCATGCAGAGTGTTATGCTCCTTTTGACGGCTTTTTTTGTCCACCGTGAAGGAGGGCGCTTCCGACCAAAATGGAACGTAAAGGTTGTTACCCCGACGCTTGGCTACGGACTGAAGAGCTATCTGGGCAACCTGCTGCAGTTTTTCAACTATCGCTTTGACATGTTTATTGTCAATTTTTTTCTCGGTCCGGCAGGTGTCGGCATCTACGGCGTCTCCGTGGTGATGGCGGAGCTTTTGTGGCAGCTTCCCAACGCAGTCAGTTTCGTCATCTTTCCGAAATCGGCCAATTCCTCAAAAGAGACGATGAACCGTTTTACGCCGAGGGTTTTTTGGACAATACTGGTGATTACTCTTGTCGGAGCAGGCGGTCTGGCGCTGGTGGGCAAAACGGCTATTCGTATTCTGTTTTCAAACGCTTTTCTTGACGCTTATGTTCCGCTGCTGGTTTTGCTGCCCGGTGTTATTCTGCTGGGAGCGGGCAAAGTGCTGACCAATGACATTGCCGGCAGAGGCTATCCGCAATACAACTCCATTACTTCCGGGGCTTCGCTGGTGATTACGATTATTCTCGATCTGGGTTTCATTCCCGCGATGGGCGTTGTTGGGGCGGCTCTGGCTTCAACGTTATCCTATGTTGCACATTTTATCATATCCGTATGGTGTTACCTGCATGTTGCCGGGCAACCCTGTAAAACAGGCGCACAGTAAATCATGAATGTTGTCATTTGTCCTTCCTGGTATCCCCAAAATAAAGACGATATGGCTGGGTCATTTTTTCGCGATCAAGCAATAGCACTTAAAAATCAAGGGCATAGGATTTTTATCTTTCTTGTGGAGCTTCAATCCTTCAAACAACTGTTCACCGGCCCTTTTTGGAAAGTCGAGCATCACGTAGATGAGCAAATGGATGTTTATAAATGTAAAGTGCGGGCGGTTATGCCTCCCCTGTATCCAAGGCTCTTTGACTGGCATGGATTGGCGATAAAAAAGTTGGTGTTTCATGCCTTTTTGCGCAGGCTTCAAAAAGAGGGAAAAGCGGCCGATGTCATCCATGCGCACTCCAGTTTTTATGCCGGTTATTTAGCGATTTTTGCGTCCAAAAGAAATAATATTCCTCTGGTGGTCACGGAGCACTGGTCGGTATTGATTACCGAATCATATAACAGGCGTCTTTATAAAACACTGGAAGATACCCTTTGCAACAGCGCAAGCTTCATTTTTGTCAGCAACAGTTTTAAGAATGCCGTCATGCACAATTTGCAATTCACGTCCGGGAAGGTAACGGTGATTCCAAACATGGTGGATACGCATACCTTTACGTTACGAAAAAAACAAAACAATAAATTTTCAATACTTGTCTTATGTGGTCTCAATAAAAGCAAAGGGGTCCATTATGTGATTGATGCTTTTGAACTTTCATTTAAGAATTCTCCTCAAGTGGAATTGTTGATTGGCGGAGACGGCGTCGAGCGCAATACTTTAATGCAACAGGCAAAAGAAAAATCATCGCGGGACCGGATTTTCTTTTTAGGCGCGGTTCACCGATCCAAAGTCCCGGAATTAATGGGTTCGCAGCATCTGTTCGTGATGACCAGTCAACCGGAAACGTTTGGAATTGTCTATATTGAAGCCCTTGCCTGCGGAATTCCCATTATTGGAACCAAGGGCCAGGGGGTGGAAGATATTGTCAATTCATTCAATGGCTTGCTGGTTGAATACGGAAATGTTCAGGAGCTATCTCGTGCGATGATGCATATTTATGAACACTACAGCGCCTATGATCCCGAATTGATTCGAGAA
>CAYOPU010000134.1:2451-6030 GCA_964405915.1 uncultured Smithella sp.
TTGAAGCAGAAATTCCATTTTAATCCACGTAAAGGACTTCAAGAGCAAATCAAGATACCGGCAGCCATTCTGGAAAACAAGCTTCCTATTACAACAAAAATGGTCGACTTTATACGAGGATTTATAGCTTATCCTGACGAACAGAAAAAATGGCTTCCATATGCAGTGGAAACAGGTCATCAAGCGCTGCTTACGGAATCATTCTCTGCGATTATCAGCAGCGCGGGACCTGTCACAGCGCATCTTATTGCTGCCGGATTAAAAAAAATGCATGGACTGCCCTGGATAGCGGATTTTCGCGATTTGTGGACGCAAAATCATTATTACCCATACGTTTTGGCAAGAAGATTAATTGAGAAAAAACTGGAAAGAAAAACAATCGCTTATGCGGATGCGTTGGTTACTGTATCTCAACCGCTGGCCGATAAACTGGGCGAACTGCACTCTGGGAAAAAAATATTTACTATCACGAATGGTTTCGATCCTGATGAAATTCAGGAGACACCTCTGACAAAACAGTTCACCATCACCTATGCCGGTTTGGTTTATGCAGGAAAACAAAATCCGGAACCTCTTTTTGCAGCTGTTAAAAAACTGATTGATCAGCAAGCCATCCATTCAAAAAATATCGAGATAAGGTTTCTTGGGCCGCCCGTGCATTGGCTGGATGAAGAAATAAAACGCTATCGTTTGGAAACAGTTGCCAGACAATATGGAAGTGTGCCAAGAGAGATTGTTTTAAACAAGCAAAGAGAGTCACAAATTCTGTTGCTTTTGAACTGGAATGATCCTAATGAAAAAGGCGTTTATACCGGTAAGATCTTTGAATATCTTGCCGCTAGGCGGCCAATTTTTGTGCTAGGTGGCGCAGCGGATGATGTTGTAAGCCATCTATTGAATGAGACAGGTGCAGGCATTCAAGTAGTCAGTGAGCAAAGCATTTTGGAAACTTTGAAATCATGGTATCTGGAATATTGGAGTTTTGGTAGCGTGCATTATCGTGGAAAAAAGAATGCAATAAATCAGTATAGCCACCGGGAAACGGCCAGAAAATATGCGCAGTTACTGGACGACATCACCGGCGTGGCCGGTCATGCATCCGTTTGTTCGGTACCTGATGTGCGCGTTTGAACGGCGCTTTCAAAAAGAGCAAATGGTCTCTTTAATCATCATGATGTGAATTGGTTTACTGGGGTATCCACTTGACTGCCGTAACCACAAGATGTAGTGTTCACGGCAATGGATGATTACCCACGCAAACTCTCAGATATCGAAAGCCGCTTTGCTGCTGAGGAGGCATGTCGTAAATATCTTGCTGAACTCCGTTGGCCTTCTGGTTTTAGTTGTCCACGTTGCAGCGGCACTGAAGCATGGTACATGAATACCGGACTGATGCGATGCCGCTCGTGTGAGTATAATTTGTCGTTGACGGCCGGCACGATCTTCGAGAGCACGCGCAAGCCTTTGCTGATGTGGTTTCGAGCCATTTGGTGGGTTGTTGGCCAGAAGAACGGAGCAAGCGCGAAGGGCGTGTACAAAGGATGCTGGAACTGGGTAGCTACCAGACGGTATGGGCGTGGCTTCATAAAATACGACGGGCGATGGTTCGACCTGGTCGTGACCGGCTTAGTGGTGTCATTGAGATTGATGAAACCTATATCGGTGGTGAGAAACCTGGTAAAAGAGGTCGGGGGGGCACTCGGAAAGGCTCTTGTGGCAGTTGCGGTCGAGGACAAAGGGAATGATGGGATCGGGCGGATCCGGTTGGCTGTGATCCCAAATGCTTCGCAGGAGACCCTTTCCACCTTCACAAAGCAGGCGGTGGAACCGGGTGGCACGATACGCACCGACGACTGGTCCGGATACGGCAAGATTTCGGACGAGGGATACTCGCATGCAGTTGTTCCCGCTCATGACTTGAAGATTGCTCACTTGGTCATTTCCTTGATGAAACGCTGGCTCGACGGCACGCTTCAAGGTGCCGTCAGCCGTCAGCATCTGGAATACTACCTGGACGAATTTACGTTTCGCTTCAACCGTCGGCGTTCAGACCATCAAGGTCTGCTGTTCTTTCGATTACTCCAAAATGCCATGGTGATTGAGCCAACAACCTACAGGCAGATGGCTAAAAACGTCCGAGGAAAAAAAGCATCAAACCACAATATGTAGTATGTGCGTCAGTGAAGTGGATACCCCAGTTTGGTTTATTTATGAACATCAATATTACCGTTGCATCCTTTCAGAGATTCCTCGTATGCATTGTTATTGTAACTGCCTTTACCTATCAGATTGGCTTTGGTCCAACAATTGGCGGGATTACGTGGTTTCCCTTCCGGCTGGTTTTGATGGGTTGCCTTGGTTTAATGGCCATTGAAATCTTGATGAATAATTTTTTTCTGGATCTGTCCCATATTCATGTGAAGCCCTATCTGCTGTTCATCTTTTTGTGGGCGGTTTATAGTTTGTTATCAATAATTTGGGCCGCAGACCAGATAGCCGCCATAAAATACAATTATGTCATTCTTCATGGATTTCTTTTCCTTTTTTTTATAGTCTATTACATGAGCGATCTGGGCTCTTTAAAAAGAATTTACTGGCTTTTGCTCATCATATACATCGCGCTTTTATTGGTGGCCTATTGGGAGATAACCACCGGCGAGCACTTGTTTCTTTCTCATTATCACTCAAAATTCACGCAATGGAAAATACCCATACCCACAACGGTCTATTTTAATGAAAATGATTATGCGACTTTCCTGTCATTGACGCTGCCTCTGGTTATTGTCTGGATCAGGTATATGTCCGGCTTTATCGCCCGCTTTGCGGGTTTTTTGTTCCTTATTTTGGGCATTATTGTTTTGCTTATGACAAGTTCGCGGGCCTGCTATCTTGCTCTTGCCCTGAGCGTGGGTTTCTGGTATCTGTTTCTCATCAGGCATAACAAAAAAACAATTATTCTTTCAGCATGTTGTTTTCTTGTCATTGCCTACATTTTATCGGGGCGATTGTTGGATCATTTGCTCACGCAAGTCTTGAGTCTTGCCGCCCTTGTCTCAAATAAAGTGCAGGATATTGGCGGTGCAGACATTCGTTTGAATTTGTATTTGAACGCTTTATACTTCTCCGGCCTGTCCTTTCCCATCGGCGTAGGCGCAGGCAACTCGGAATACTATTTTATCAATTATCAAGTTTATCCCATTTATTCTCTTAACAGTATTCATAACTGGTGGCTGGAAATCCTGGTCAATTATGGCGTGCCGGTTTTTATCGGATATGTTTTTCTTTATTTTAATGTGATCTACAACCTTTGGTTGATTCACAAACGACTGCAGGAGCGCTACGAAAAAATGATTTGTGAATCACTTTTGATGGGATGGGTTGGTTTTTCTCTGTCAAGCATCTCCCCAAGCTCACTGGCGGGTTTTCCGCCACAATGGCTGTATCTGGGGTTTATTTTGGCGTTTATCAATTACTATGCCGGATGCTCGAATCGTTCATCCTGCCAAGTTTTGCTCAAAGCTGGAGACTTTTGAAAAACTCATCATGCTGTCATTCCCTTGAAAAAGGGAATCCAGAAAA
>CAYOPU010000135.1:0-6027 GCA_964405915.1 uncultured Smithella sp.
AAAGATCCCGAAGATGAGGCATGAAGAAAACCTTGGCTGTTTCCAGACGGTCATTGACGGAAACGGTGATGGCCGCCTCGCCTGATTCACGGGGCGCCAGAATCGTGAACAGACCTTTGCCATCCACAAGAGCGATTTGATGCTCTTCTGCGCGGGGATCCGCGTCTTTTTCAAGAATTTCGCCGGATGTCACCGATACCGTGGCATAACCGGCTTCGGAAACAACCATGCCGTTTTTGTCCTGCAGAGATATGGCAACTTTGATCTGCGAATGACCGTCTGCGGGAACCTCGTTCTTGTCGGCTTTGACAACAATCTTTTCCGCGTCGCCCGCCACCGTTACGGAAATCTCTTTTGTTCCCCGTACAATGCCGAAGAGGTCGCGAACCTCGGCCTTGAGCAGATTCTTTTGACCGGCATTGAAGTGGACATCAATATACTCGAAGATCACCACTTGTTTCGGCGGATATTCGATCTTGCGTCCGATCTGCTTTTTGTCCACCGGCTCGCCATTCACAAAGAGAGACGGCTGTGTTTCCAGGGGAGCCTTAATGACAACCCTGCCTTGTTTGCGGCCGTTGGCTGTCCCGTCCGTCGGGCTCAGGAAAGCCAGTTCCGAAGATAGCGTTTTTATCGCCTTCTCCCAATCCGGCGGGAACGCTTTTTCCTGTTTTTGTTCCGGCGACGTTTCTCCTTGTTTTTCGGAGATGATATTATTTTCCACCGCGGGCGCCTTGCCCGCGTCCTCATCAGGCTCCGTTGCGGCGGGCAGGGAGGAACCTGCTGTGCCTGTCTGCGTCAACGGTTTGTCCTCGCTGCCTTTTGCCGGAACAGTTGCCGTCGCAGCAGGCGCATCTTCAGTGACCGTTTTCACGGTTTTCTGAGCGGGTGGCGGGATAACGGTTTGGCTTTGGTCACCACCTGCCATCTGCCCGGATGCAGCCGGGGCGACGCCTTCGTTTTTTTCCTCCGGCCGTTTGGGTTCCTTTTTTGTTTTCGGACGAAGTTCTTCTTGGACCGGTTCCGGTCCCTGACGTTCAACCGCAAAATCCGCCTGAAAAAGACCGCCTGGCGTCATACCGATAAATTGAGACGTGCCGTCGCCGAGGAAACGGTTGGATAGCGGAACCAGAACCATCTTGCCGGGCAGGGATGTTTCGTCAACCCGCAGCACATGGGTGCCTGGCGACACACCGGTTATGGAATATTTGCCGTCCGCATCGGTAATGACCCTTGTCCCGTCTTCAAGATAGAGAACGACATCGGGGATGCCCGGTTCATCGGGCTTTCCGGGCTTTGATGAAATTTCCTGATTCTGTATCCGGTTTCCATCACGGTCGAGGAATACCTTGCCGACGATTGTTCCCTTATCGGTGAAAATACCTCCCGTGATTTTGATTTTCACCGATACCGTATTGGAAGCCACGGATTGACCGAGGCTGCGGCCCGCGGCCTTGACGGTATTGATACCGTCGCCCTTGAGACTGTCGGGGCCCGCCACAGATCGGTATGTAATTTCCAATGCGGCTCCCGGAGCAAGGCTGGCGAAGGTCCAGACAAAGTTTCTTGTTCCCGTGACCAGGGGATCGGCAATCTGAGAGCCGTTGAGGCGGGAGGATCCCGCGATGTATTGAACACCGTGGGGCATCACATCCGTAACCGTGACAGCAGTGACCGGAGCCGATCCATTGTTTGTCAGTTTGATGCTGTAACCAATCATGTCGCCAATGGCGGCTGTCGTCTTGTTGGCCGTTTTGGCGACGGACAACCGGCCTGCGGGCGGATCCAGCGGGATATCGCGGATCAGGGGCGGATCACCCGCGCTTAAGGTAAATCTTTCACCACGGGAGCCGTTGCCTATGGTGAAGCCGGCGGGCAGATCGGCGTTGGCCACTCGTGAGGGGAAGGTGTAGCCCTTGGCAGGTATGACTTCAAAACAATAGTCTCCCGGCGGCACGAGGGGGAAGGCGAATTTGCCGTCCGCTCCCGTGGGAGCAGCCGGATTAACCTGCCCGGGTGGCAGAACGGGCCAGCCCGTCAGGTCACAGGCATTGGCAAGGGCGTTCCAGTTCCGGATGGTTACTACCGTTCCGGCAACGGGGATGGCCGTCACGGAGTCGAAAACGATTCCCAGCGGATCGATCAGAGCCGAGGCGACAGAGACGGACACCGCATCAAGGGGATCCGTATAAGTCACCTGGACCCGGGAATTGGCGGCAACGGTCAGGATACCATCGTTGGCTGCCGACGCGTTGAGCGTACTGAGCATACTGCCGCGGAAGATGCCGGTGTTCGGCCCTGTTTCCGTCAACACAAAGGTTTCCGTATCGCCGCTTTTCAAACTGATCAGGACGACGGTTACTTTATCGGCAACCAGCGGATCGATGTTCTGGTCGGGATCCTTCACCTGAATATTGATGGCAGTGCCGCTCATATACGCGTAGGCGGGCTGCCAGGCTGCGTCATAGAATTCCACCGTGCCCGGCGTTCGCGCAATCACGCTGGAGACGGCCCGAACCTGCTGCGGTAAGGTTTCATTCGTCGTCACCGTGGCGGTGTTCTTGATCAGCTGGCCCTGGCTGGCCGCCGGATCAACCTGGACGACCAGCTTAACCGTTTTTGTCTCTCCCGCCGCAAGCGTCATCGTCCCGTCGGTCCACCAATCCACCTGTCCACCTCCGGCGGAGGGTACTCCACCGCTGTCCGCGGAAACAAATGTTGTTCCCAAAGGAAGTGGATCCCGGAGGACGACGCCGGTAAGGGGAATAGCGCCCGTATTTTTTACCTCGATCATATAGGTTATGTTCATCCCGGCACGGACCGGATCGGGGGTACCCATCTTCAGAGCAATCAGGGAGCGCCGGGGCACGGTAGTCAATACCGGGTTGGAGGCTTTGGCCTCTGTCGTGCTCAGGACGGTTGCCACATTGGAAATCGTGACACTTTCCTCCGCCTGGGCGAAGCTGGCCACCCGGACCTGAAAGGTGACCGTGCCTTGTGCGCCTGCCGGAATAGTATTGAGATCCCATGTCAAAATATTGTTCGCAATGCTTGCGGCCGGAACAGCGGAGCCGGCGATGTAGGCCGTGTTCCGCGGAATCTGATCCATCATCCGAACCTGCAGCGCGTTCTGATTGCCAAGATTCCCGTAGGTGAGCGTATAGGTGATGATCCCGTTAGGCAGCACGGTTGTCTTGTCGGCGGTCTTGCTCAGCAGGAGATTGGAGCCGGCGCCGACCTTGGTGGTCAGGGAAGTCCACTGGGCGCCGGTTTCAGCCGAAGCAATGGAGGCTGCATTGATGAGGGACGTGCCGACGGCAAGTCCCGCCCCCGCTGTAACCCTGGTGGTGAGACTTCCCCCCGTTCCCGAAGCAAGTGTGCCGATGGTCCAGGTCACCGTGTGGGTTGGGGCAAAATAGACGCCGCCGGCCGAGGCGCTCTGGAAGGTTACGCCTGCCGGAAGGGTATCGACCACCGTTACACCTGTGGCCGATGCATTGCCGGTGTTTTCATAGCGAAGGGTATAGGTAAAGGACGCGCCGGCGGCCACAGGATCGGAGTCGGCGCTTTTGACAAGTTGCAGGCGCGGCGCGCTTCCGATGGAAATCGAAACGCTGGCGCTTTTTTGAGGCAAAGCATTCCCGTTGGCATCACCGTATTGCACGGTGGCCTGATTGACGATGCGCGTGCCCGGGGCCGGGGACAGCGCGAACCCGACCGCAACCCTGCCAAGCAGGGCTGCGGTCAGAACAATCGCGAAGACCCACCGCCACCGGTGCACCTTCATCGTCATCTGACACGGGAGGAGTGTCATGCGAAATACCTCAGCCTCTGTTGCAAAAAATCACCCTCAGTTAACAGTCAACTGGTACTGCAGCACCCAGGTTCCGGCAGGGCCCAGGGTTAAGGAGCCGCCGTCGGGTACCACCACGGCATGTGTGCCCGCGTTGTACTCTGCGCCATCCCCGTCCGTTGCATCGGTGCGCGACGTCAGGGTGCCTGCCGATGAACCTGTTTTCACAGAGCCCGCCACGTAAGTTGTGTGCTGGGGGGTTAGATCTGTCAATACAACGTTGTTCGCGTTACCGGCGCCGGAATTGGTAGCCGTTACCGTATAGGTCAGCACAGATCCCGGAATCACCACGCAGGGTGCGCCGTTTGTGCTGTTAGTCGGTGTGCAGCTCGCGCCGCCGCCCGGTGCCTGAATGGCAATGACCGCTTTGACGACCGAAATGACTGGCGCCTTGATGGTGGTCGTGAAGGCTTGTGTGTCCGTTTTTGTCGGATCCGTCACGGATGCGCCGGTAATGGTCAGCGTATCCGTCGTACCATTGGCGGCGCCAACGGGAACTGTGGCCACGGCGAGAAGGTTGATGGTTCCGTTCTGGGGCAAAGCACCCGTATCAACTTTTCCGTCGCCATTGGTGTCGGTCAGCAGATAATCACCGTCATTGCCGGGAATGCCGTCGCCGTTGGCATCCGCCCAGATAGCCCAGGTCCAGCCCTGCGTGGACACGGGAGTAAGATTAATCGTATCGGCGGCGTTGCCGTTATTGACGGCCGTGAAAGGATAAACAATCTGGTCGCCGGGATTTCCCGTTTTAGGCGTGGCCGTGGAAGTCAGGTCGATTCCGGACAGTGTGGAGACCAGAATGGTATCTCCATTGGTCTGCACGGTCACCGTGCTTGTTCCGGATGTGTAATTGATGCTGGCCTGGTTGGTGGCGGCGCTTCCCGAAGCGGTTCCGGCATTGAGCGTGGCTTTGAACTGGATGGCCCAGGAGGTCCCTGCGGCAACAGTCAGCCCCGCCGCGCCATCAGGAGCGATCACCGACCGCGTTCCCGCGTCATACCGGGCGCCGTCGTTATCTGCTGCGTCGGTTCTGGCCGCAAAGGCGCCGCCGTTGATACTGATTTTGATGGAGTTCGGCACGTAGGTCATATTGGCAGGCAAAGGATCTGTCAAGGTGACGACTGTTCCGTCGGTGCCGCCGCTGTTGGACAGTGTAATGGTATAGGTGGCCTCTTCGCCCGGTTTCAGGTAGGTGGGAGTTCCCGCGGGCGTGTGGGTTTTCACAGCGGCAATAGCAGCCGCCAGGACCGTGGTCGTATAGGTTCCCGTCGCGGTTTTGGTGTTGTCAAAATCGGATTGGGTGGTAATCGTGATGACATCGCTTGTATTGTTCGGTGCAGCAGCCACCGCCGGCACGGTAACCTCCATGATCACGTCATAGTCGTCATCCGGAGCAATCTGGACCGGTGCTCCCGCGCCGTTGACTGTCTTGTACGTCTTGGATCCCGGCGAGGTTTCCGTCAGCAGAACATCGCCTGCATTATAAACGTGGTCATTATTGACGTCGTAGAACATCCGGACAGATGTCGGCGTCCAGGCGCCCGAGGTCGCATAGGTAAAGGTCTGGGTGTCGTTCCCGTTCCCGTTGTTGAACAACTGAACCAGGTAATAGATGACATCGCCGTTCTTGGCTGACGAGGTAACCGTCGGCGGAACGATACTGACGGCAGCCACCTGTGAGACGGTTACCGTTACTGTGTTGGAATACACCCGGGTCATGGCGTTGCCGTTGACGTCCTTGTAATCGGCGTAGGCCTGGTTGGAAATATTCGTTCCAGCCAGGGTTCCCGCCGCCATGACTTGCGCAGGCGCCGCGATGACTGCTAAAAGCAGCAGTACGGCAAAGGTTAAAAATAGTTTTCGCATGATTAACTCCTCCTTTTTTTTGGTTAATTTCTGTTTATTTTCTTTAAAAACGCTTCTGATTTATTATATTATTTTACAGTCGCTTTGAAACTGACCCGGCCGGATTGGCCGGGCAAGACTGGTTTTTTGATAATCCAACTGATCCGTGTATAGCTTTCCGCAGGTGCGGGCCTGTTTTCCAAAACGCCATCCGGTCTCTTCATCTGCATCATGACCGGCGGCTTATGCCAGGTGCGGCCATGGTCAAGGCTGTATGTGATGTCCGCATCCTTTCCCTCGGCGGAATCCGGCAGATAGACAGCCCCTTT
>CAYOPU010000136.1:0-6017 GCA_964405915.1 uncultured Smithella sp.
CCAGCTCTTCACTCCGACGCGACAAGAGAACGGCTATAAAAACAAGCATCACCGTTAGCACCAGCCCCGTCAAGCCGGCCAACCAAGCGGATCGAATGGGATAAATCCTGAAAAATTCCGGACCCGCGTAGGCGGTCACTCTCAAAACTCTGCCAAAAACAAATATGGGACGCGTCAGGGAATACGTCTCCGGAGCGAAGTCTGCATCCGTTACCGCTGCCAATGGGATTAAGGCTCCATCCGAACGCTGAAGTTCAAGCGTCATGTACACCCGTCTGCCTGCCGCCTGATCCCCCATCAGATCTCCCATCCGTAAAACCGCCAGTACAAAACCCCGTAGTTGTCGAGCTTTCCGGTTGTAAACCGGCTTCAACACTAGCAGACCCTTCTGCCTGGCTGTTTCCTGCACCAAGATCAGTGGGTCCGTTGCGTTGAGAAGACCGGAGCGCTCCGCCTCGGAAAGAGCGGTTCGACGCACTTCCTCCGAACCAAGATCAAAACCTAGGGCGCTTTCATTGCCTTCCCGCGGCACCACCTGAAAAACCGGATAATACATATTCCGTCCGGAAACCGGTATGCGCTCATGACGATGGTTCAGTTCCCAGATACTGAATCCATCCAATCCCTGCGCTCTTGCTTCCTGTTCAAAACGGATTTTATCGGCAGCGGGGATGGCCGGAATCCACTCCCAGCCCTGGACGGCTGTATTACGGGTCAAGTAAGAAGCAAATTGTATAAATTCATCTTTCGTCACTTGTTTCTTTCCTTGATAGAAACGGGCCAAACTCTCCAATTCTGTTTCAGCCAGATGATTCAATGTATCGGCGATCGCCTGGGTTCGGCCAGCCGCAAGGAAAGCAAAAATATTTTTATGTTCAAGGATGTCCCGTGCATGGCCCATCCAGACGGCAAACAAGGTCAGCGACAGTCCCACAGCGGCGGCAAACACCGCCTCGGTATGACGTCTCCAGAACTCCGCCTTTTGCAAGCCTGCGCTTTTCCCGCGTCGAAGGATCAGAATCGTCCCCGTCAACAGCATTATCATTAATGATAGGGTCAATAGCGTTGGCGGCAAACCGGCAAGAACTAGCGCTCGATTCCACGTGGAGGCATCTATATCCATACCTAGCATGGCGACAACGGCGCCGGAGCGTTTGTCTCGAATGGGAACCCTCGCTGAAACTCTTGTGCCCCCCAATCCCGGGGAAGGCCCCTCAACCGAAGCTTTGCCGGAGATAAATGGATTCCGGTCAAGGAAGCCCTCTTCAGGATGAGCAGGTTTAGCCGGAAAATAACCAGCAGATTCAACTGTTGCACTATCGAGAAGGGTAAACACTCGGCCATCGGGTTTTTGCCCCAGAATATAAATACCCCGGCAAGTTTTCAGCGCTTTCTGTACGGAGCGGATTTGTTCTTTCAAAATGAAGTGCTGCGGATGGTTCCGGTCGCCCGCCATCCCTGAAAGGGTTTTCAGATAATCCGCATGAATCGCTTGCGCGAGCAGATTGGCTTGCAAAAGAAGATCCGACCGTTTCTCACGATCCTTTTGCATAACCATTTCATAGGTTACCAGAAAGCCGGCAAAACCAACGGCAATGGTGAGAAAAGCAAAAACCAGAAATCGGCTGCGCAAGGCGTGAAGCTTCATGGAGGCAAACTTTCTTTTTTATGATGATATAGGAGACGCCGCATTGAGCTGTCAAGGGAGATTTTTGGATTTTTTTCAGATTCAAAGACAAAGGATTTTCAACAAAAAACGGCTCATGATCTTCGGAGATATTCGGCGACCTATACCAGCAGAAATGGAATTCCGCTCGAAGTCTTATCAAAAGTAATCTTGAGGCATCAGGACTTGAAGACAACACAGGTTTATCTCGGAAAAATCAGTGATTCTGAAGCAATCCGCTGGATGGACGTTCTGCATGGTAAATAACATTATCGTTGATAACCAACTGAAACAGTGAGGTTTTTGGGGACATCAAATGGCATCGGGAACATCCATAAGATGTTCTCCTGCTATTCAAAATTGCACTATTCATCCTACTAACGAGAAAGGGTCTCGATCAGGAAAGATGAAGAGTACGATGGATATTGTTCAGTCTTAAAAACCGTTGACAAAATATTCCATAGGAGTTATATTCCACCCATGGCATGGGAAGTTGAATATACTGACGAATTTGAAACATGGTGGAACGGTCTGGATGAAGAAGAACAGGTCGAAATTGACGCCATTGTTGGTTTACTGGAAGAAAAAGGGCCCCATCTGCCTTACCCTTACAGTTCAGATATCAAAGGGACCAAGTACACCGTCATTCGAGAATTAAGAGTTCAGCATAAAGGCAAGCCATATCGCATCCTTTATGCTTTCGATCCACGCAGGGCAGCCATTCTTCTCATTGGCGGCAGAAAGACGGGTAGCAACCGGTGGTACGATAAATATGTGCCATTGGCCGAAAAAATTTACGAGAAACATTTAAAGTTGTTGAGAGGGGAAGGAGGCGCAGAATGAGCAAACCATACTCTGTTTTGAGGGCAAAAATGAAACCCGCAGCAAGGAAAAAAGCGGCGGCAAAGACAAAGGTGCTACTGAATGCAATGCCGTTGCAGGAATTGCGTCACGCAAGGAATCTGAGCCAGGAGCAACTGGCGCAAACATTGTCTGTCCGTCAGGCGGCCGTATCCAAACTGGAGAAGCGGACAGATATGTATATCAGCACTTTAAGAAATTTTATCAAGGCTATGGGAGGCGACTTGGAAATTATCGCCAAATTCCCTGACGGAGCAGTGCAGATCAACCAATTTGAAGATATTGAAACAAAAACATAGAGAACACTCTGCGTTTTATGGATGAAAGATGCAATATCTCACGCGTAACCATCATGATAATCAAAGATAGACAGATCTTCCTGTAATGTTTGCTTGAGTTATTTTAAAGAACAATGTCAGATTACAGTCGTTAATAATTACATTGAGATGGCACCGAACTTTAACCAGCAACCGGGAGATGAAGGCATGCCTAACATTAATAATTATCCGAATCTCAACAATAAGCTGATCAAAGCAGTAAGAGGACTGCTGGAGCACAGGGCCATTTGGTTATATCTCTTACTTGACGAGGCGGAGAAGCGCGACATTAAAAGCGAAGACTTTGCAAAAGCGGCCATTATGAGATGTGGGTGCTTTCAGGGCGAACGCCTGACTACCGATGCCGGCACCAAAAGTCTTAAAGGGCTGAAGAAAACACTCTTTACTCTGCCAGCTCGAATGGTGTTTGAAATGAAAATACTGGCATGCACCGATGACCGCCTAGATATAGATTTTCACTATTGTCCGCTTGTTGCGGCATGGCAATCACAGGGAGCCACAAATGAGCGTATTGCTGAGCTTTGCGATATAGCGATGCAGGGCGACAGGGGCATTGCCAGGTCCTTCGGCTGTAAGCTGGAATTGGGTGAAACAATTGCCAACGGATATGACAAGTGTGAAATAAGATTTAAGAGATTAGAATAAAAAAGGTTCATCCGGTTCTTGCGTACTTCTCAGGAAGAGAGCATTGGGTAATTTTGATAAACATCCACTCTTTCAGATGGCAATGATTACTTTTAAAATAATGTGGCCAAAAATTCCATTGACAACAAAAATGCTTCTTCGTAGACAATACCTGCTGTTAAAATTAAATTCTTATCAATATCATCAAGCATTGCAGTAAATGTGAGGAGAAACGCATATGGAACGAAATGTGGGCACCATTGACAGGATTGTCCGGCTCGTGGTTGCGATTATTTTAATTATCGCCAATATCGTTGCTTGGATAACAGGCATTGCGGGTCTCGTCCTTGCTGTCCTTGCGGGGATGCTCCTTTCAAGCGTGGCATCAGGACATTGTCCGCTATATTCAAAACTGGGCATTAAAAAGACGGTTTAATCTGAACAGGTAATCGCCTATTACGGGTTAAAAATATGCGAAGGCAGCGAACTTTGTAATTGTGTAGCCTGCGGAAGACTTCCTGAAGTCAGCAAATGTTGTCCTTGAATAATATTCTTTGATTTCAATTTGTTATCACTGATGTCATTCCTTTTTAAATTGTTATATAATAAGTATGACTTTTGTTGTGAAATTGGATCACCGAAGGTAGACTGAATGCTTGTAATCACCGGCAAAAACTCCGAGCATATAGAGAAAACAGACATTTATGCTGTAGTATTCAGAAAGATGATTCCCAATAAAAAAAGAACCATTGCTAGAAATATCATAAGCATTATCTGCACTTCAATGCTGATCCTATCGTGCGTTCCAGAATTGAAAAAGGGTCAGACTCTTAGGGAATCATTTGTTATTCGAGAAGCAGCCAATGTACATGCAATGGCACCCGTGATTGAGAGACGAATAAATGGCTTTACTCTAAAGGGAACCGGTGCCGTCAGACTTGTAGTAAGAAGTGAAGTTTCTCCAACATTGCAAATAGCCAGTTACACCACTGGTGCTGAAAAGATGGCATTTATAGTAGGCTGCCTTGTTGCGACGGGTGCTGGACTGGTATTCGTTGCACCCTTGGCAACTGTTCCGGCGATCGTGGGACCTCTGGCGAATGCTGCCGCCGGTACCGCAGCAGCTGGTGTTGCAACGGGTGAGGCCTTCAGCATCGATTACCTGCTCGGAGAAGGTAGAGCCAAGGTCATGAACGAAGCGGTTTCTTCCGTCGACATGGTTGCAGCTTTAGAGAGTTCGCTGGAGCACTTTCTTTCTGTCGGGAAGATCAAAGGGGAGGATGCGAATGGTGAAATGCAAGTGATCATCGCTGGTTATGGATTCCATACGGTTAACAACAATGAAGTATGCAGTTTTATGGATGTTCGCACCGAACTGAAGATGGCTGGAAGCGATCCGATTGGAGACCAAATACTGTTGGGCTGGAATTCGAAAGACGAAGATATTCCAACGCCATACTGCACTACGCTGAAACGCTTTCTGGAGGAAGATGGCCTTCTTGCACGCCAGACGTTGCAGGAGAATGTAGAGATTGCTGCGGCTATCATAGCGAAGCGTCTGCAAAGGAATCAACCATGAGAATTTTCAACATAATTCTTATTCTGATACTTTGCCTACTATTCTGTCATGGATGCACATCGGCATCTGTTTCGCACAGTATCGATGACACTACACCTGTATCTTTCACCATGTTGAAAGGCGCGCTAATGAAGCGGTCTGTTGGAAAGCTAAGGCGTTTAGTCGTACTTCCTGTGCTGCTTGATGTGGAGCCGAGGAATCCAAAATGGTGTTTGGGAAAATGCGAATGGGAGGGATTGGATAAAGCTATTGAAGAGGAAGTCGTTGCTTGCCTGCAAGATAAGCGTGGGTATGAGATTATTGCTTTATCTGCGTCGAGCAAAGAACATACGCCGATCCTCACCTCTGAAGAAGTATCGATGCTAACGGATAAACTTGTTGCTCATGCTCACGATGATAACCTTCAACGATCACCCGAAGACATCGCCGTTCTGCTCAAAGCTATCGGCAATCGAACCGGTCTTGACGGGATCATGCTCATTCATGGTAAAGCCGTTACATTAAATGCTTTTGATTATGTGGCTTGGTATGCAACCTTCAGTCTTTTCATACCAGTTTCAATTCTCCGGGTAGGTGTAACTTTAAAAGCTGATATCTATGAAACCTCCACAGGCCGTAACGTTTGGACTGGGGAGTTGACTGGCGGGGGGGTGCCCAATCAGGCTGAACACTATGGAATGAAACTATGCGATGTTATAGAATCCGCAATTCCGCGCATCCTTACACAGCCCGTAAGAAGCGCTCTCGACAATAAGGACAAACCTTGACGCGCTTTTTGGAGATCGACATAATTCAGATCTTTGTCGAAGATGGATTTAGTTTACATGGAATAATCTGTATTCACCCTTTTTGCCGTTTCCAACAAGGTTTTGCACAAAAAAGAAGTCTCGCCAAAGATGGTCTTCCAACCAAGTTTTGCACAGAACGGACTATTCTCTATTTAGAAGAC
>CAYOPU010000137.1:0-5982 GCA_964405915.1 uncultured Smithella sp.
CCGGCAACTTTTCGAACCGCCGAATGGCTTCTTGAGCCTGGCCGGCCCAGATCAGGATCACCAGATAGTCAGAATAGACGGGTGGGTAAGCATCAGGATTGGCACAATAGGGGTAGAGTGTAATCAGGGCCTCTTTGAATTTGCCCTGCTTAGTGTAAAGGCGTGCCTTTTGCATTGCGATGTTGGCTGATGCGTCTGATTGAGGGTGTACCAACACCGCGGGAGCGGAGATATCCTTACCCGTCCCCGCTTTGTAATATCCACGATCGATAGCCTGTTGCTCCGAGTCAAAAAAGACCCGATGATGTGCTTTGACTTTATGGTAATAGGGCATGCCCGGCAAATGATAGCGCTTTGTATCTTGATTGCCGACAATCTTAGCTCTATTAGACGATGCTGCCATTTTGACCGCAACGCGAGGAGAAGAAGCTGATTCTGACGCTTCAGTGTTCTGTATATTTGCAGCAAGCAATACGGTGATCAATGCAAAAAACAGAAAAATAACTGGAGCTAACTTGACTGTTTTGGATCTCGTTTCCAATACAATCCCCATCAGCGCCGTCGCCTTTTTTTCTTCATTGACCATTATCGTGATCCCTGTCAACAAGATTTCAAATTTATACCTGAATCTTGCACCGATGAATAAAAAACAACATGAGCCATTTCGGAAACCTGTTGTATAAAAGGATACGCAAATATACCCCAAACAACAGGAGGCACCCAGATTGTAAAAAAGGGAAAGAAGCATAACAGAAAAAGGCGCAACAGTAAACAACTTAATCCCGCTGTTGCGGGACGCGCGTTAATTCTCCGCAGCTTGCTGCGATATCATGAGGTTCATTTCATACCTCGACAGCTTGCTGCAAGGGGGGGGTGATTGATGATTTCGGGAGAGCCAGAAGGATCAATGCTTCGACGAAATACGAGACATTTCTGATATATTTCAAACATTTTTATCAGCCGCATTTTTTGCCGGCTCAGGATGATTCCGCAATGGCATTACCGGTCGATCAAAGATTTCGCCAGATCGGCGGCATGCATGATCCGATTGATGTCATCCACGATAATCTGATTCCCCTTGATGACAACCAGATTATCCTGAGCCGCATCCTGCAGCACTTTTTCCACTCTGGCAACAGGCAGGCCAAGATCATCGGATATCCTTGAAGACAGTTTATCAAGAGAGAGAGAAAATTCTTTTTTCGTGCTGGAAATGTCCTTCAGGATAAAACACATCTGTTGCAGGACAAAAGGCGAACAATCCACCGTCAGATGAGGATGAATGACGTCATTGGCCGTCTGTAGCCGACGAGCCAGCGTGGAAAGCATCTTTTCAATATACGGCGGCATCTTCTCCAGGTTTCGCGACAGCATATCCTTTGTCAAGACCACCGTTTCGGTCTCTTCCAGGGCCTCTACGCTTGCGGAACGCTTATCCCCGGCGATCAGGGCCATTTCGCCGACAATGTCCCCCTCCTGGAGGGTTCCCAGAACAATTTTATTATTTCCGTCAGTCTGCCGGGATATCTGCGCTTTTCCTTTCGTGATTAAATAGGCTTCTCTGACGTCGTCATCCCCCTCCTTCATCAGAAACTGGCCGGCGGCAAATATTTTCTTCTCCTGTTTCATCCAGCGCCCGGCAATGACATCATCAATATCATTGATCAGTTCCTGAACGCTGTCATGACGATCTTCTTTTTTCAGAGAGGATGCCTTCATCACGATACGGCATAACGCTTCCGGAATTTTACGGTGAGGGCTGCGTTGTTGCGGATCAATCAAATCGCGCCGGCTTGCTTTCCGCAAAACATCTTTCAAGTTTTTTCCGGTATAGGGCGCTTCCAGCGTGAGCATATGATAAAGTGTTGCGGCAAGGAGAAATATGTCGGTTTTTTTATCGAGCCCGGCAGCTTCCCCACCGGTTTGCTCCGGCGCCATGTATGCGGGAGAGCCCTGAATGATATTTTTTCCTTTGTGCGTCAAGGCGCAAATATACTTCAGCGTATCCCGCTGCAACGGATCATCTTCCTTATCGAGATCGCCAATATAGCTGGCCAATCCCCAATCCATCAAAAGAACTTCTCCATAATGGCCAATCATGACATTGTGCGGTTTAATGTCCCGATGGATAATGTTTTTGGAATGGGCAAAATCAACGGCATCGCAAATTTTACGGAAAATATTCAGCAGGGAATAAATGCTGTATTCTTCCAGATCACCGGCATTGCCTTTTTTGATCTCTTTCAAAATACGGTTGAGCGGTTGGCCCCTCATCAATTTCATGGTAAAATAAAGGCCTGTTGCCTCGGAAAGCCCCAGTTCATGCACGGGAATGATATTTGGGTGCTCAAGCATGGCGGTAATTTTCGCCTCCCGGATAAACTCAACAATCGCATGATCGTCATTTTTAAATGACGGTTTAAGAACCTTCATGGCCGTGGGACGATGCAAATCCTGATCGATGACTTCCAGAATGGCGCCCATCCCGCCAGAAATAAGTTTGCCCTGAAATTTAAACTTTAAAGTTTCTTTTCCTCTGTGGACGGCGAGCAGATAAAGCTTCCTCTCGCGTTCCGTCGCGACCAGCTGCTGATACTCGATTTCAGACAAATCCGGAGAGACACTTTCCCGCACGGTTTTATCAAAAGGCATATCGAGCGTGCCGGTGCGCATCTTGACCTCACCGTCAACGATAATCAACGTTCTTTCAAAGTTCAACGCCTTTTCAGAATCGGGAAAGTCCTGGTTTTCGATATCGATTGTTGTTTCCGTCATAAATCGTTACATTTCATTTTTATGCCGCTGAAAAAACGGCTGTTGCCCGTCCATGATTCACTGGGTCTTCCTGAATTCGGACCCTGCATACTCCGCCGCCCCTCATACCATAATTATCCATAAAATCCATTGCATTTTATCGAAGCATTTATTCCATTGCAAAGATGCTTCTCTTTTGTCATAGTGTTGCCGGTATTTGAATCACGGAAAGAAACGACCGCGGAATGGATGTAAAAAGAGTGAAGTGCCGGTGGGAAGCAAAAGGCAAAAAGAGCATGGCTCTTTTTGCCTTATTTATTTTTTGTATAGTGATGGGATGCTCCGGTGAGCCGGAGGGCAAACACATTCTTCACCGTGCACAGCAGATGAACGATCCCGGGTATTCCATCGGCGTGCCGCAGGGCGCGGCAGCCATGACGGCCGTAGAACAAAAATTCCCGCAAAGCAGGATCGAATATTTTCAATCCCTCCCCGATGGTTATCTCGCCGTTCAGCGCAAGAAGATCGATGCTTTTGCCTTTGACCGGCACGCACTTCACTATGTGGTCACGAAAAATCCCGACCTGGCGCTGATGGATGAAAAGATTGCGGATGAACGCATTGTTGTCGGCTCCGCCCCGGATCGGAAGGACCTGATCGCAAAGGTGAATGATTTTATCAGGCAATACCGGGCGGATGGAACCTATCGGGATATGTATCATCGTTGGATCATGGGGAAAAACACGAAAATCCCCGAACTGCCGGAACCGGAAAATCCGACCCTGACGCTGAAAATCGGAACAGACGGGTTGAACGAACCGATGAACTTTTATGCCGACGGTCAATTGACGGGATTTGACATTGAGTTTGCAAAAAGGCTGGCGTTCTTCCTCAATGCGAAAATCGCGTTTCAAACAATGGAGTTTTCCGCACTGGTCATCGCCGCCCAAGCGGGAAAAATCGACTTACTGGTAGCGGATTTGAATGCCACGCCGGAACGCCGAAAGAAGCTGCTTTTTTCCGATACCTACGTGGATTCGGAAATCTCCTTACTCGTCCGCAAAGACAGGCTGGACCCCGGCATATTAACGATGATTACGGATATTGCCCAGCTTGCCGGGAAAAAAGTCGGAATCATTACGGGGTCCTCTTTCGACAACCTGCTGAAAAAACAAATTCCCGGCGCCATTCCCGAGTATTTCAACGGCTTTACCGATCAGACGGAAGCGGTCATGTCCGGAAAGATCGCGGGCTTTCTGGTTGATGAACCGATGGCGCGCGATATCATCAATCATAAATCCGGCCTGACCTTCCTGAAAAAACAGTTGAGTTCGGATGGTTATGCGTTCGCGTTTGCGAAAAGCCAGCCGCAGTTGCATGAGCAGGTCAACGCCGCGCTGAAAGAGATGAAAAAAGATGGAACCCTTAAAAAAATCGAGGCCAGGTGGTTTGGAAAAGATGAAGCAGCCAAGGTTCTGCCGGATGGGAAACTCGATGGCCAAAACGGGGTAATCCGGTTAGCCACAAACAGCGGCTGCGCTCCCTTTGTTTACATCAAGCATGGAAAGATTGTCGGTTATGATATTGAGATCATCATGACCATTGCCCGGAAACTCGGCCGGACACTGGAGATTGTCGATATGGAGCTTGCCGCAATTATTCCGTCGCTGCTCACCGGGAAAACCGATATGGCCGGATGCGGGATCACAGTCACGAAAGAGCGCGCCCAATCGGTGCTGTTCACGGTTCCCAATTACACGGGCGGAGTGGTGGTTATGGTTGCGGCGGCGGGCGATGGCGCAAAAAGCGCAAGCCCGGATAGTTTCTGGTCCGGCTTGAACAAGAGCTTCCGGCGCACCTTCCTGGTTGAAAACCGCTACAAGATGGTCCTGCAGGGACTGAAAGTGACCGTGTTAATTTCCATTCTTTCGGCAGTCTTCGGCACGCTGCTCGGTTTCGGCGTCTGCATGATGCGCCGCGCTCAGACAGGGTGGGCAAACATCCCGGCCAGGGTCTTCATCCGGACGATTCAGGGAACGCCCATCGTCGTGCTGCTGATGATCCTGTACTACATTGTTTTCGGCAGCATGGATATTAACGCGATCCTGGTGGCCATCGTCGGTTTTTCCATCAACTTTGCCGCCTATGTCTCAGAGATGATGCGCACCGGGATTGATGCGGTGGATAAAGGACAGCATGAAGCGGCCTATGCCATCGGTTTTAATAAGATTCAGGTATTTACTAAAATCACCTTCCCGCAGGCGGCGCGCCATGTCCTGCCGGTGTTTAAAGGTGAATTTATTTCCATGTTGAAGATGACGTCGGTTGTCGGTTACATTGCCATCCAGGATTTGACAAAGATGAGCGACATTATCCGCAGCCGCACCTATGAGGCTTTTTTCCCACTCATTGCGACGGCCCTGATCTATTTTGTCATCGCCTACGCAGCGACCCACCTGCTGTCACGGGTGGAAATGAGCGTCGATCCCAAACGGCGCAAGCGGGTGGTGAAAGATGTGGTGCGCCCATGATCAGCGTAAAACATTTATCCAAACACTTCGGCTATTTAATCGTTTTGAAAGACGTGAACGTCGAAATTAAAAAGGGCGAAGTGATTTCCGTCATCGGCCCGTCCGGCAGCGGAAAGAGCACCTTATTGCGCTGTATCAACCTTCTGGAAACGCCGACCGGCGGCGAAATCATCATCGACGGCATCAACCTGCTGGACAAAAAAACCGACGTCTTCCAGCTTCGCCGGAGGATGGGCATGGTCTTTCAATCCTTCAATCTTTTTTCCCATTTGATGGTGATTGAAAACATCATGCTCGGGCCGGTTGATCTTTTAAAATTGGGACGTCAGGAAGCGTTTGATGAGGCCATGAAACTCCTGGCGATGGTGGGGCTTGCGGAGAAGGCTTATGCCTACCCCGACGAGTTGTCGGGCGGGCAGAAGCAGCGGGTGGCCATTGCCAGGACGCTGGCCATGCAGCCGGAGATCGTCCTGTTTGACGAACCGACATCCGCGCTGGATCCGACGATGGTGAGCGAAGTGCTGGCCGTTATCCGCAAGCTGGCCAAAGACGGAATGACCATGATGATCGTCACCCACGAAATGAAATTTGCAAGGGATGTCTCCACGCGCGTTTTATACATGGATGAAGGAATCATCTTTGAAGAGGGAACGCCGCAGCAAATCTTTGATGAGCCGCAGAAAGACAGGACGCGCGC
>CAYOPU010000138.1:0-5940 GCA_964405915.1 uncultured Smithella sp.
TGTCTGACCAACAGGTATGAGGCCCGACAGCGGGGCGTACCCCTCCTGAAAAGATTGAGAAAGGTCATCCATCTTTATGTTCGGGAGTGTTACAAGATGCAGGCGTGAATGCTTATTCACAAGAAAAGAAATATCATGCTTTTTTGGCGGATCCTATAAAAGGCATACAAAATAATAAAAAAAGGAGAATACTATGGCTGAAGCAAAAGATCAGGAGTTTTACAATAAGGTTTTTCCGGTTCCCGACAGAGTAAGAGAAAAATCCTACATCAAGAGCAGAGCGGAGTACGACAAACTTTATAAAGAATCGATTACAGATCCCAATGGCTTCTGGGCCAGAATGGCAACTGAAAGACTGACCTGGTTTAAACCTTTTGACAAAAAGAAAGTGTCGGACTGGTCCTTTGACGCAAAAGACGTTCATTCCAAATGGTTTGAAGGCGGCAAGATGAACGTCAGCTACAACTGTCTGGATCGTCATCTGGAAACCAAGAAAAACAAGGCCGCGATCATTTTCGAAGGCAATGATCCCAATGACTGGAAAGTTTATACCTATTACGACATGTATCGCGAAGTCAACAAGTTCGCCAATGTTCTAAAGGGCCTGGGCGTCAAAAAAGGCGACCGCGTAACCATCTTTCTGCCCATGATCGCCGAACTGTCCATCGTCATGCTGGCCTGCGCCCGCATCGGCGCTATCCATGCCATCGTTTTCGGCGGATTTTCGGCGGAAGCTTTAAGAGACCGTATTAATAACTGCGGTGCGACAGTGGTCATTACCTGCGACGGCACCTACCGCGGCGCCAAGGCCGTTCCCCAGAAAGCCACTTGCGACAAAGCCGTGGATCAGTGCCCCGGTGTGAAAACCGTGGTGGTTGTGAAACGAACCGGCACGGAAGTTGCCATGAAAGAAGGCCGCGATGTCTGGTATGAAGCATTGATGGCTAAAGCAGACAGATACTGCAAACCGGAAGAAATGGATGCGGAAGATCCGCTGTTCATCCTTTATACATCCGGTTCGACCGGACAGCCCAAGGGCGTGGTTCACACCCAGGCCGGCTATCTGCTTTATGCGTCGATGACGCAGCAGATGGCTTTTGATGTCCATGAAGAAGATACGTACTGGTGCACCGCCGACATCGGCTGGGTCACCGGTCACAGCTACATCGTTTACGGCCCGCTTTGCAACGGACACTCCAGCATTCTTTTCGAAGGCGTTCCGAACTATCCGGATTTCGGCCGGTTCTGGGCTGTTGTCGAAAAATATAATGTCAATAATTTCTATACCGCTCCGACTGCTATTCGTTCGATTGCCAAAGAAGGCGACAAGTGGGTCGATGCGCACGATATTTCTTCGCTGCGCGTTCTGGGATCGGTCGGCGAACCACTCAACCCGGAAGCCTGGAAGTGGTACTACGATAAAATCGGCGGCGGCCGCTGCACGATTTCCGATACCTGGTGGCAGACCGAAACTGGCGGACACATGATCCTGCCTCTGCCCGGTGCCATTGATATCAAACCGGCCAAAGCCATGGTGCCGTTCTTTGGTGTGGTCCCGGCTTTGTTTGATGAAGAAGGAAAAGAGATCAAAGGACCCGGAACAGGCGCTCTGTGTATTAAAAGTTCCTGGCCCGGCATCGCCCGCGGTTTGTGGGATGACAAGGAAGGCCGGTTTGTCGAGAATTACTTCGTCCAGTTCCCCGGTAACTACTTCTCCGGCGACGGCGCGGAACGTGATGCCGACGGCGACTACAAGATTACGGGCCGTGTCGATGACGTGATCAACGTGTCCGGTCACCGGCTGGGCACCGCGGAAGTCGAAGCAGCTTTGACGTCTCACCCGGATGTCGCCGAAGCGGCGGTTGTCGGTTTCCCCCATGACATCAAGGGTCAGGGCATCTTTGCCTATGTCACACTGAACAATAATGTGGCCAAGACGGATGATCTTAAAAAGGCCCTGGTCGCCCATGTCCGCAAGGTCGTCGGCCCGATCGCATCGCCCGACCAGATTCAATGGGCCGATGGTCTGCCCAAGACGAGATCCGGCAAGATTATGCGCCGCGTTTTGAGAAACGTCGCCGCCAAGAAGTTCGAAGACTTCGGCGATACATCAACCCTGGCCGATCCGGCGGTGGTCGATGATTTGGTGAACAATAGAAAAGCGATTGGCTAACACCCCTTCAATGCAGGGGCGGTAACAACCGCCTCCGTCATTGTGAAGTCCCTCCTCCAAATGCCGTTTCCCGGGAAATCGGGAAACGGCATTTTCTTTCTGTCTTGAACAAAAGGTTTCAATGAAGGCTAATTGATGAGTTTATTGTGGACGGCATAAAGCGTCAGTTCGGCGTTTTTTTTCAGGCTCATCTTGGACATAATGCGTGTGCGGTAAGTGCTGATCGTCTTCACACTCAGGCAGAGTTCATCGGCGATATCGGAAACGGATTTTCCGGAAGCGAGCATGATCATCACCTGATGTTCGCGATTGGAAAGCCGCTCGTGAGGAAGTTTTTCGGCGTTCACTTCCAGTTCGTCGGCCAGTTTTTCCGCCAGGGAAGCGGTGACGTATTTTCCACCCTGCGCCACCTTGCGGATGGCGCCGATGAGTTCCTGAGGCGCGCTGGCTTTGGTCAGATAACCCGCTGCGCCGGCGCGAAGCGCGCGCACCGCATACTGTTCTTCCGGGTGCATGCTCAGGATCAATACGGCCAGCTTCGGACGCTGGTTTTTAATATCCTCCAGAACTTCCAGACCGCTGCGGCCCGGCATGGAAATATCGAGCAGGACCACGTCATATTCATATTTCAGAACCTTTTCCAGCGTCTCCGCGCTGTTTTGTGCTTCATCCTTGACCAGCATATCCCGGACATCCGCCAAAATCTGCATAACGCCCTGCCGCACCACGGCATGGTCATCGGCAACCAATATACGTATCATGCCTGTTTTTCTCCTTTGTTCATGGGAACCGAAACTCTCACTTTGGTTCCGGACGGCCTGGTGTTTCGGACATGCACTGTGCCGCCCCAGAGATGAGCGCGTTCACGCATGCCGATCATGCCGAAGGACCGGGGATCATCCACCTGCCACTGTGTGATGCCGACCCCGTTATCCGCTACTTCCAGGCACAGTTCTTTTTCATTTTCCGTGAGGTTCACTCTGCATTGCGTGGCTTTGGCATGCCGCGCGATATTGGTGAGCGTTTCCTGAAAAATACGGAAAATGGTCGTCGCCAGTTCCTTATCGATGACCTGGTCAGAGCAATGGATATGCACCCGGCAGCGGATGCCGGAGCGCTTCTGAAAGTCCGCCGCCTGCCATTCAATGGCCGTCGGCAGGCCCAAATCATCGAGCAGACTGGGACGCAGTTCCGTCGTAATATTGTGCACGCTTTCGATGGTCGAGTCGACCAGCTCCGACATGCTTTGTATTTTTTTGCAAATGCCTTTACTGCCCGCCGGAAGATGGTTGTCAAGCCAGGACATGTCCATTTGCAGGGCAGTCAGCGACTGTCCGAGTTCATCATGAATCTTGCGCGCGACACGTGTGCTTTCTTCTTCGCGCACCGATTGAAGATAAATAGACAGATTCCGCAATTCTTCGCGTGAACGCTCCAGATCCTCCTGTGCTCTTTTCTCCGCCGTAATATCTTCATAAGTGACCACGATACGCTTCTCCCGGAGTTTTTCTCCGATGCGCGAAGCCTTCATCCGGCAGCGAATTTCCTGCCCGTCCTTGCGCAGACAGAAAACCTCCGTTTCATACGTCCGCTGATGTTCGAGCGTCGAATAAAAGTCGGAAGCAATTTCATCAGACTCTTCCTCATTGCGATAAATCATGCGGATGCTTTTGCCGATCAGTTCTTCACGGTGCCAGCCGAAAATGACCTTGACCGCGTGGTTGGCAAAATTAATGCGCCGCTCATGCAGACCGACCACTGCCTGGGGAATGGCGTCGAGGATAGAGGATTCCAGCGCTTCCAGTTCTTCCAACCGCCGGCTTGCTTCTTTGCGTTCGGTGATGTCCATGGAGTTGCCCAGAATAGCCCGTTTGCCCTTGAATTTTATGGACATGACTGATTCCATAATCCATTTGATTCTTCCGTCTTTTGTCACGATACGAAATTCATAGGGAGAAAAGCGTTGTTTCTTCAGCATCATGATCGCGTTTTTAGCCGTCTTGCGGCGGTCCTCAGACAGAATGAACGACGCAGGATTCATTTTGAGCATTTCTGCTTCGGTACATCCGGTATAATCCCGGAAATGTGAATTGATAAATATAAAATGCCCGTCCTGCATAATATAAAAACCGATCTGAGAACTGTGCGCCAGAAGTTTGTAAATATCTTCTCCAAACGCCCTGAGCGGCGCGGGCATTTTTATGCCGGCCGACTCCGTCCGGAGATTTTTCATCGGTTCCATCAAATCTTTTTTGGTTATTTTACCTGGAGACACCTGTCACCCCGTTTAACAGATCATGATGTAATGTCAATCAACCAATTCGCAGCAAGCTGTCGAGGTATGAAATGAACATCATGATATTGCAGCAAGCTGAGGAGAATTAACGTGCGTCCCGCAACAGCGAAATTGTGGTAAAGTAATACTGATTTAAAAAGAATAATCAAGACAATTATCCGGAGGTTGCCTTTATCCATCTCGGGCGGTTCTCCGCAAAGAGCCGCCCGAAAACGACCGGGACAGGCACCACGACTGATGAAAACGACGATAAATTATCGTGACTAGCCGCCGACTTTCTTCTCTTCACCCGCCCAGTACCTTGCGCGCAATTCACGCTTCAGTATCTTGCCGGTGCCGGTTTTCGGCAGTTCGCTTACAAAATCCACGGTACGCGGCAACTTAAACTTGGACAGCAATGTGCCGCAGTGCGCAATGATCTCTTTTTCGGTTGCCTGCCTTTTTGGTTTCAGGACGACCAGCGCCTTGACGGCTTCGCCCCACTTGGGATCGGGGACACCGACCACAGCGCATTCCATGACGGCGGGATACTTGTGGATGGCCATTTCAACTTCCGCGGAGGCAACGTTCTCGCCGCCGCTGATGATCATGTCCTTGCCGCGATCGACAATCTGAACGAAGCCCTCCTGGTCGATATTGGCAATATCGCCGGTGTGCAGCCACCCGTCGATGATGATTTTGGAGGTTTCCTCCGGATCGTTCCAGAAACCTTTCATGACGTTGTTGCCGCGAACGATGATCTCTCCGACGGCCTCGCCGTCAGGCTCCACATCCCTGCCGTCTTCATCAACCACGCGCAACTCGACGCCGAAGACCGGTTTGCCGGTTTTCGCGCGATAAACAAGCTGCTCTTCAAACGGCAGTTTCTTCATATGGTCTTTCAGCGTGGACAGGGTCAGCATCGGACAGGTTTCCGTCATCCCATAGGCCTGGTAGCATTTAACGCCGAATTTTTCCTGGGCTTCCCGCAGAATGGTGATCGGCACCGGCGCTCCGCCAATGATCATCCGCTCCCACGCGGAGGTATCATATTGGCCGGCTTCCGGATAGTTAAGCAGCGTGGTGACCATGGCCGGCACCATGGCTCCGATCGTTACTTTTTCCTTCTGGATAGCCTCCAGCACAGGCTCCGGGCGAAAATCCCTGACAATCACATGGGTCGCGCCGGATCCGGTAATGCCGTGGGGCGAGCCCCAGCCGTTCACATGAAACAGCGGCACACTGTGCAATTGCGTGTCGGCGTCGGTAACACTCAGCATATGAATATAATTGATAGCATTCGCGTAGATATTGCGGTGAGTCATCATCACACCCTTGGGTCTGGACGTTGTACCGCTTGTATAGAACAGTTCAGCAACATCGTTCTCATCCATCTGAGGGCGGAGGGGCCTTTCTGTAGAGGCCTCGTTTAACAAAGTATCATAATCAGGCCAGTCGATGCCGTCGGGACGATGGCCGTCGGTAAACAACA
>CAYOPU010000139.1:0-5915 GCA_964405915.1 uncultured Smithella sp.
GAAAAAAGAAAAATAAAGAATTGCGAACATGTCGCCTCAAAGAATTACACTTAAAGATGCAGTAACAAGAATCAAAATAGATTGTGAACAAAACACATCGCCATTATCTCCATTCTTTTTCATTGTTGGTGCGGGTATATCACACCCACAAATAAAAATTGCAGCAGAAATTGAAAAAGAATGTCAATTGAGAACAGAGGAGGATGATCTTAAAGCCAATCCGATTTATGGCGATAAGTTAGCCTCGTACAGTTTCTGGTTTCAGCAAGCATATCCTTCACCGAAATCACGACAGACATATCTTAGAAAATTGATAGAACGAAAGCCCATATCAAATGCAAATCTCCGGCTTGCCCACATTCTCATTTCAAAAAAAGTAACCAATGTTTGTGTCACGCCCAATTTTGATGATTTCATGTCTCGTGCACTATATTTGTTTGGGGAACAACCAATTATTTGTGATCATCCCATGTTAACTGACAGGATTGACACAGAAGATTCCAGGGATATAAAAATCATCCACGTTCATGGATCGTTCTGGTTTTATGACTGCTGCAATCTACTGGGCGAAATCAATACTAGAGCGCAGCAAACGGAAACGCCATGTTTTTCTATGAATAACCTTCTCGAAAGATTCCTTTCTCAACACGCCCCGATTGTCGTTGGATATAGTGGTTGGGAAGGAGATGTTATCATGGCCTCATTAAGAAAACGATTAGAGGCATCAACTATTCCGTATAATATATATTGGTTCTGCTATAAAGAAGATGACGTTGGCTCATTGCCTTTGTGGCTAATTAATCATCAAAATGTCTTCATTATTTCACCGCCGACAGATAGCATTATTCCCAAACAAAAAAGTCTATTACAATTAGATTCGCCGAGTCCAAGCAAAGAAAACGATGTTCTTTCTGCGCAGCAAGTATTTGAAGAGTTCATTCGTCAATTCGACTTACCATTGCCTGATCTCTTAAAAGATCCGATCTCTTATTATGCATATTATGCAAAAAAAATAAAAGACGATCTAATACATGAATATCTGAATGATAATGGGAAAGATATTTATAACTTAATAGAACTTGTAAAAAGAATCGATTCTATATACGATGCTATCGTTGAGCAAAAAATCATAAAAACAGATTCCTCGATAAGTGTTGAAAAAGATGTTGCCGATTTAGCAGCAAAGGCAAAATATCTTGAAGTTATTCATTGCATTCGAGAAATTAATCTTTCTTCCCTAGCCGATGAAAAGCTCAGACTTCTTTTCGAATATTTAGTACAAGCCACCTGTGAACTTTATGACAATATGGAAGAGACAATAAATGGTTATACTCTTATCGTCAGTATATATGATACGATTCGGGGAACAAAAGATCTTTATCTGCAACAACAAGTAGCGATTGCATTACGCGATAAAGGATTCCGGCTAGGCAAACTTGCTCGCAATGAAGAATCTATTGCTACATATAACGAACTCCTCAGACGATTTGGCGATGCAAAGGAACCTGTTCTACAAGAACAAGTGGCTGGAGCACTCTGCAATAAAGGAATCATTCTTGCTGAACTTGGTAACAATAAAGGATCTATTATAACATATGATGACCTCGCCAGACGATTCGGCGATACGAAGGAACCCGCTTTGCAAGAACAAGTAGCGAAGGCGCTATATAACAAAGGAGTTACGCTCACCAACCTTGGACGCAGCAAAGAATCTATTTTGATATATGATGAACTGCTTAGACGATTCGTTGAGACCAAGGATTCTATTCTACAGCGATCAGTAGCGATGGCTCTATTCAACAAAGGAGTTACACTAGAGGAACTTGGTTGCAGTGAACAAGCAATAGATTCTTATAATGAACTCATCAGACGATTCGGTAATGCAAAGGAACCCATCATACAACGAGAAGTTGCGATGGCTCTACGCAACCAAGGAGTGACGCTTGGTAACCTTGGTCGCAGTGAAGAAGCGACAGTGGCTTTTAATGACCTGTTTAAACGATTTAGCGAGACAAAAGATCTTATTATACAACAACAGGTCGCAATGATGCTAGTCAATAAGGGTGTAATGTTTGGGAAACTTGGTCGTTGCGAAGAAGCAATAGCCATGTTCGATGAATTGCTGAATCGGTTTGGCGCGGCAAAAGAACCAGAGATACAAGAAGAAGTTATGAAGGCACTTGTCAACAAAGGGACAGGATTCGGCGTTCTTGGTCGTTATGAAGAAGAAATCGCAGTCTATGATGCGCTGATCGAACAATTCGGTGAAGTAAAAGAACCGAATATTCAAGAACAAGTGGCTATGGCATTTGTGAATAAAGGATTAAGGCTGGGGAAATTTAATCGCATTGAAGAAGAAATAGCCGCCTATAATGAACTAATCAAGAGATTTGGTGAAGGGAAAAATCCCGCTTTCCAAAAGCCAATAGCGATCGGACTATGCAATAAAGGATTAAGCCTTGCTAAACTTGGACACAATGAAGAAGCTATTGCCACGTTCGATGAACTGATCAAACGTTTTGGAATAGTTAAAGAACCTGATGTGCAAAGACAAGTAGAAAAGGCAACTACAATGAAAATAATTTTGGTTGGTCGTGGCCCCACAAACAACTGATCAAGAGTGTGTAACCGTTTTTCATGTTTGTTCGTTTCGATCTGTAATGTTCACTTCTGACAACCTGCCGCCAGCAACTCTTTGTAGATGAAGCAATAACCAAGTCAGGGCTTGTTTTGACATTCTCTGTCAAGTCAAATATAGGTCATGATAGTTTATCTTTCAGTCATCACACCCCTCCACAGCCAAAGATTTAATTGACAGACGACATCTCGTTTCCTTATAGTACCAACGGATCAATAATTTCTTGTCAAAGAGTTTTCAGGAACAATAGCTTTAATTGAAATTTCATCAAGGAGGTTTGTATGAAAATATCTTCGATTGAGCTTTTTCATGTGCAGGTTCCTTTAAAACAAACGTTCTGGCCCACATGGATACCTGGTTACCCACAAACGCACAATGGTTTTACCCTGATAAAACTGGTTACTGATGATGGGATTGAGGGATATTCTGCAGGTACTGCCCTAGGCTTTGAAAGGGAGGGGCTTGGCGATCTTATCGGCAGTTATTTGCTTGGCGCTGATCCCAGCGATATTGATTCCTGCCAGAGTTTATTAAAGCAGGCCGGCATTCTGGGGTGGAGAAATTTCTGGATTGAGCCTGCGTGCTGGGACATTATCGGCAAGAGCAAAGGAAAGCCCGTTTATGAAATTTTGGGTGGTGAGGCTAGGCCTATTGAGGTGTACTGCTCTACGGGAGAAATGCATGAACCGGAAAAGAGGGTAGAAGAACTTCTGGCCATGAAAGAGCGGGGATTCAAGACGGCAAAACTGCGGGTTAAAAACAAAGAGCTTAAGGATGACATCCGGCATATCGAGGTGATTAGAAAAGGTGTTGGCGATGGCCTTGTTTTAGGCGTCGATGCCAACCAGGGATGGCTGGTGACCATTGTCGATAAAATTCCTGCCTGGGATCTGAAACGCGCAACGGAGTATGCTGAAGCATGTTATGCCAACAACATTGCCTGGCTGGAAGAGCCGCTGGACTCCAGGGATTATGAAGGCAATGCCGCTTTAAAGAAAGTATCCAGGGTAAAGATTTCCGGCGCGGAACTTAATTATGGCTGGGATGAGATAAAAATCATGCTGGAGAAGGACTGTTTCCATATCTATCAGCCTGATGCAACATTTGCGGGAGGAATTGCCCAGGTGAAAAAAGTCATTGACGCCTGTCATGCCCATAACCGGGAGTATTCCCCACATACATGGACAAATGGGCTGGGTTTTTATATTAACTGGAATATGGTGCTTGCCGATAAAGGCAATACTCTTCCCCTGGAATATCCTCTAGAAGAACCGTCCTGGGTGCCTGAGCAGCGCGAAGGCATTATTGATCCGATCATTCCGGATAAAAATGCACAGATTGCCCCATTTACCAAACCGGGTCTTGGCTTTGAGATCAATGAAAAGATGCTCAACAAATATGGGAAACGATTCTTTAAACTTACAGAGATGCGGCAAAAAATAAAAGTGATTAGGCAAAAAGGATTGAAAACCGCATTGGAGTTGAAAAAAAGAAAAGAGTCTCAGTAATTGTTACTCCGACCGATTTTCGAAAGCCACAAGCCGTGAGGACTTGCATGGTTCCGAGAAATTCAATCAGGATGTGGGTATGGCTGACAGTGCTACTGATGGTATGGCGGTGATGGCACATTAATGAAAAGGCATTCAGAAAAAAATGGCGCGGCTCCAGCTTGGCTTTCTTTGCACCTTCAATTGGTAATGATTGTCCAGGAATTCAAAATTCGCATTTTTCTGTCACTGACACATGATATGTCCGGTTTGTAGCACATAAACTGTCCGGTTTGGTAGAGTGGCCCGATGGGGGTGAGATATGCGACGGACAGAGAAGCTACAGGAGATCAGGCAGATGCGATTTGACGAGGTTTACTATGGATGGAGCGAGAGTCGATTAACCCAGGAGGAAGCAGCGCGCATATTAGGTGTAAGTGACAGGACATTCAGGCGATACATTAATCGATATGAAGAAAGCGGTTTAGAGGGTTTATTAGACAAGCGTTTGACACAGGCATCATTTCGACGAGCGCCGGTTGACGAAGTTATGGCGTTAAGTTCGCGGTATGAGAGTCGTCACCGTGGATGGAACGTAAAGCATTTTTATTCTTGGTATAAGAAGGATGGTGGTTCAAGGAGTTACAGTTGGGTTAAGAAGACGCTTCAGTCTCAGGGTTCAGTTTCCAGGGTTATCAAGCGAGGAGTTCATCGCAAGCATCGAGACAGAGCCCCCCTGCCGGGCATGATGCTCCATCAGGATGGCAGCACCCATGAATGGGTTACCGGGAAGAAGTGGGATTTGATTGTAACGATGGATGATGCCACTTCAGAGCATTATTCGATGTTTTTTGTAGAGGAGGAAGGGACCAAGAGCAGCTTTCAGGGTGTTCGGGACGTGATCGTTCAGCATGGGCTATTTAGTTCTTTGTATACGGACAGAGGGAGCCATTACTGGTTTACGCCCAAGGAAGGGGAAAAAGTCAGCAAGACTCAACTCACCCAGTTTGGCCGTGCCTTAAAACACCTGGGAATTCAGATGATTGCGGCGTATTCGCCAGAGGCTCGGGGGCGGAGTGAACGTGCATTTTTGACCCATCAGGATCGGATTCCCAAGGAGCTTGCATTTCATGGAATCACCGATATGGATACCGCTAACCGCTATCTGGAAAAAGAGTACAGAGCCAACTTCAACGCTGAGTTCATGCAGCCGGCAGCGGAAGAAGGATCAGCGTTCGTTCCATATTTTGACATAGAACATATCGATGACATCCTTTGCATTCAAGAAGAACGAACGGTCAGCGCTGACAACTGCGTTAGTTTTGAAGGATTGAAACTTCAAATTCCTCCAGACAAATATCGCTGTCATTACGTGCGGGTCAGGGTCATGCTTCATCGCTATCATGACGGATCCATTGCCATATTTCATGGACCGAGAAAACTGGCCGATTATGACAAATACGGAAAGCTGATGGGAGAACGAACCAAAAATGCCGCTTAAAACGACGGAGTTAACCACCGCCATATTCGCCGCCATGCTCTGCAAGGGCTGCGGCGAAATGGCTGTGCTTAACTCCTTAATTGTAAATGACAGGCAAAGAAAAGCGAACGTCCGCCGCTTGTTTCTTGTTCAAAAAATTACCCTTTTTTTGAATTCAAAAACCGGACATATCTATTTATCATTGACATTGTGGCCGGAAACTCCTTGACATACACAAGAGTGTTTCCTAAGCTACGCTCCCGATCTGAATAAAATATGCGTACTTTGCTGGATTCTATATGAATACTCA
>CAYOPU010000140.1:0-5864 GCA_964405915.1 uncultured Smithella sp.
ATATTCAGCAGCGTCGCATATTCCTCGCCATAGGCGGCTTCCAGTTCTTCACGAAGCCTGCGCGCCAGCGCGGGGGAATTTCCTCCGGTGCCGCAGGCAATGGTCAAATCACCCCGCTCGACCAACGAGGGCAGAATAAAATCGCATTTTTGCGGATCATCCACGATATTGACCGGAATGCCCCTGGCTTTCGCGTCTTGAGAAATGGCGGCATTGGTTTTTTCGTCATCCGTCGCCCCGATGACCATCATTGCTCCGTCAAGATATTGACCCGCGTATTCATCATCGATGTGATGAATGCGTCCTTCTCTTTTTTCTTCGGCCAGTTCCGGAACAAGGTCGGGACTCACCACACAGACTTTTGCGCCACAATCCAAAAGGCGTGCAACTTTTCTGGCCGCAACTTCACCCCCGCCGACCACGACGCATTTTTTCCCTGTGATGTTCCAAAAGACCGGATAATATTTCAAGTTATTCCTTTCAGACCACAACTTAGCAGGCTTATGACCATTGGCGGGCAAACTATCACGAAGGCGTGCAAAATTCAAGCAGGGGTTTACCCGGTTGGTTTTTTTATCTATTTGGAATCAATGAATAATTATTGACACCGCCTGCACTTTCGGCTTATGGTATTTCCCGAAGGGCAGACATTCACAACAATATAAAAGATAAAGGGAAAAACAAATATGCTGACTGAAAATAATCTTGAAAATTATGCCGATGTGCTCTTATGGGGGCTTGCCACGGCAAAGAAATCCGCTTTGAAGAAAAATGAGATTGTCCTCATCCAATATGACCTGCCGGCGCTTCGGCTTGCCGAAATCCTTTACGGCAGGCTCATGGACATGGGAATTCATCCCGTGCAGCGGATGGTCTCCACTTTCCACATGGAAAAGAGTTTTTACCAGAAAGCCGATCCGAAACAACTGATTTTTCTCGCCCCCGGCGACAAGGAACTTTACAAAAACATCCACGGCAGAATATTTCTCCATGCACCTGAATCGCTGACACACCTCAAAGACATTGACCCGGCCAGAATCGGCAAGGCGATCGTCTCGCGCAAACCCCTCAAAGACATTCTTAACCACCGCGAAGAACAGCGCAAATACAGTTGGACGCTTTGTCTGCTTCCCACGCAGGAACTGGCGCGCCAGGCCAAAATGCCGCTGAAACAATATACGGCACAGATCATCAAGGGCTGCTACCTGGACTGCGATAATCCAGTTGCAGAATGGAAGGCCATTCACCAGGAGGTTACCACCATCAAGAAGCGGCTCAGTTCTCTCCCGGTCAAGTATTTTCACCTGGAATCAACCCATATGGACTTGCGGATTACACCGGGCGAGAAGCGCAAATGGGCGGGTGTTTCCGGCCATAACGTGCCCAGCTTCGAAGTCTTTCTTTCTCCCGACTGGCGCGGCACGGAAGGCGTTTATTTTGCCAATCTCCCCTCTTTCCGCAGCGGCAACTATGTTGAGGATGTTCGCATTACTTTTGCCAAAGGCAAGGCTGTCAAAGTCGAAGCAAGGCAGGGAGAAGCATTTGTGAAAAAGCAGCTGGCCATGGACGCAGGCGCACGCCAGCTGGGAGAGTTCTCACTGACAGATAAGCGGTTTTCCCGGATCGACCGTTTCATGGCGGAAACGCTTTTTGATGAAAATTTCGGCGGCAAAGAAGGCAACTGCCACGTGGCGCTGGGTTCATCCTACAGCGACACCTTCAGCGGAGACCCGGCGCGCCTGACCCCGGCGCTCAAGAAAAAACTGGGATTCAACGATTCCGCCCTTCACTGGGACCTGGTCAACACGGAGCCTAAGACGGTCACGGCGCATTTGAAGGACGGCGGGAAAATTATCATCTACGACCGGGGCGTATTCAAAATTTGAAATAAGGAGACCGTATGCAGATGAAAGTGGATTTTTATTGCTGGAGCAAATGAACAACCTGCCGGAAAGCGAGAGAGTTTCTCTTGCAAAAGAAGGTTGAGTTGACTGACCGCGATTTTTTTAAGAATCCCTTCACCGCCGATGAGATCAAGATACTATTGCAGGGAAGCAAACCTGATGAAATGTTCAGTTTTCGCAGCCCCAGCTTCAAGCAACTGTCTCTTAATCGTGCGCAACTCACCGATGAAAATTTGATCGAACTGATGATCAAAGAGCCGCGCCTGATCCGCCGCCCGATAGTTAAAATCGGCCGGAAAGTTTACTTCGGTGTTTCGGCTGAGACCCTGACAGATATCATAAAATCCTGAAAGACATCGTCGCGACAAGAAGTTTGCAGAAGTTTTAACGCAACGTTACGGAAGGAATCTATCAATGGGAATTCTATCTTGGATCGCCATGGGGTTAATCGTCGGGATACTTGCAAAATTTATCATGCCGGACAAAGGCGGCAATCAGGGAATCATCACGACCATTATACTGGGTATAGGAGGTGCTTTTCTCGGCGGTTTTATGGGAAAATTTCTGGGATTTGGATCGGTTACCGGATTTAATATTGGCAGTATCCTGCTGGCAGTCGGCGGTGCAGTGATCCTTCTGGTGCTGTATCGCTTCATTAAGAGATAACCATTTTTAAGGAGGACGTCATGAGACAATACAAAATCGCCGTAATCATCGGCAGTCTGCGCAGGGATTCATTCAACCTTAAACTGGCCAACGCTATTATCAAACTGGCACCGTCTGATTTCACATTCCAGCAGACGAAAATCAGCGACTTGCCGCTATATAACCAGGACGATGATACCAACCAGGCACCGGAAGTCATTCGGTTAAAGAATGAAATCAAAGAGGTAAGCGGTCTTCTGTTTTTTACGCCTGAATACAACCGTTCCATCCCCGGCGTACTCAAGAATGCACTGGATCATGCTTCGCGTCCCTACGGCCAAAGCGCCTGGACGGGAAAACCGGCCGGCATTCTGGGTGTTTCAACCGGCGTGATCGGCACAGCCCTGGCACAACAGCACCTGCGCAACATCCTTGCCGCTTTGAATGTACTGACACTTGCTCAGCCCGACGCATTCATTCAGGCAAAAGACGGGTTGTTCGACCCCGATGGCAATATCGGTGAAGACAGTAAAGTGTTCCTGCAAAACTGGATGAACAAATACGTCGCATGGGTAAAGAAGCACGCTGACTGAAGGTGACCTGCAGGAACGGACAAAAACCTTTCCACATTATTTTTTAGAAGGGATCTATGAAACATCTCACGGCTATCGAAGCAAAACAATTTGCGGATAAATGGCTACCGGCCTGGTCCGGCAACAATCCGGAATTATTAGTCGGCTTCTACTCCGAAGATGCTTTTTACCTTGATCCGGCCATTCCCGGCGGCCTGAAAGGTAAAAAGGATCTGCTGGCTTACTTCCGGAAACTGCTTGCCGCTAACCCTCATTGGGTCTGGACGCAAATTGAAGGCATTCCATTGGAGGACGGTTTTCTAAACAAGTGGCTGGCCAGAATTCCCATAGGCTCAGTTACACTGGAAATCATCGGTGTCTGCTTTGTCCAGTTGGATGAAGAAGGCAAGATCCGCCGTAATGAAGTGTATTTTGACCGTTCCCGTCTGCTTGCAGAAATCGCAAGACTCAAAAAGAACGGAAATGTAAGATGATGAAATGGGAAATGTGCAATTTATGGATGAGGATGTTGCCTCTGCTGTTTTGCTTTCTGATGAACTCAGGCTGTGCAAGTCTTGCTCTGCAAAGCAAACCATCAAGCGTGCCGGAAGTGCGTCCGGGAATTCTGGCCGGCTATCTGCCGTTTGAAGCAGCCTGCAACAGCCTGGCGTTGCTGCCGCCTCCTCCCGCCGCCGGTTCGGCCACGGCCGCGCTGGATGAAGACGTCAGCCGGAAAAATCTGACCCTGCAAGGCTCACCGCGCTGGACTCTGGCAGCAAGTGACGCCGATCTGAGTCTCCCTCATGCCGCCGGAACCTTCTCCTGCGCGCTGGGCATCCCGATTTCGGAGGAGGACACACCGCGTCTTCACATGCTACTGCGCCGCACTTTTACAGACGCCATCATCGCCACGCTGAAAGCAAAAAATCATTACCGGCGCGTGCGGCCCTTCGCTGTCAATAAAGCGCCAACCTGTGCGCCGCAAAAAGAAAACAATCTGAAGGAGGACGGCTCTTACCCTTCCGGACACAGCGCCGTCGGCTGGGCCTGGGCGCTCATCTTAAGCGAGCTTGATCCGGAACATGGCGATGCTGTCCTGGCCCGCGGCCGCGCATTTGGTGAGAGCCGCCTGGTCTGCAACGTACACTGGCACAGCGACGTAGTCGAAGGCCGTTTCATGGGGGCGGCTGTTGTGAGCCGGCTGCATGCCAACCCGGCTTTTCTTGATGAGCTGAACGCGGCTAAAGCTGAGATCGCATCCGTCCGCGCCAAAGGTCGCAAACCAACCCGCAACTGCGCCGATGAAGCCGCAGCCCTCGCCCGGCAATCCATGCCGGCACCATGACTTACACAAACGGTACATAATTCGTATTTTATATTCAGGCTTGCCACACATCTCGTGGCTTTTTCAGGAATAGAAATGCGCTCAAGTAAACCGGCGGGTCAGCCTGTCCAGGAACCACTCTAATTTATACCTGCCGCCGCGCTTTTCCCATATTTTGAGAACAAATAAAAGCAAACCGACGGCCAGAAGCCCGCAGACAAAAGCGGGCAGCGCCTCCAACAGATTGTAGATATTATATTTACCGGTAAAAAGATAAACGAAGGCCAGCGGCCAGCCGATCAGCAGGTAATGCAGAAAGTAAAAGGTAAGCGATGAACGGCCGATAAAAGTGAAAATACCGGCAAACAAACCGATTTTCCGGTCATGCATTCCGCGGACGTCGTATAGGTAATAGACCATCAAAATAACCACAGCGGACATGCCCAGTTGAAAGAAGATGATGGAAAATGAATCCGGATAAAAAGAAAGCGGTGCGATATAGTCGGATATCACCGATACCCCCGGACGCAGCGAACCGGCATAACCCAGCCCCAGCCCGAAAATAATAAACACCATGCCGATCAGCAGAAGCCAGGGCAGATCTTTGCGGATTTTATTTTCGATGATGCGGCGCCCCAGAACAAATCCGACCATCGGAAAAAGAACCCAGGGGAATACCGGAAATTCACCGGTGAACAGGAACCCGAAAACGATATCCTTGACCCGCCAGCTGACCGGCAGGGCTCCGGCCGGATCAAAGAACATACCGGGAAAATAACTGCTGATCATCGGTACCGGCATAAAGCTGGCATTCCACGCGGGAACAACGGCCAACTGCCCGCGCAGGAAGGGTGTGCAGACGGCAATCAAAGCGGCAGTCAGCAGGATCATCCGGGACGGTAGAAACCGGCAGAAGAAAAGGACAACCGTGGCGAAGCCTATCAGCGTCAGGATATCCCATTGCCAGATTTTGTAAGGCCCCCAGGTCAGCGCCAGCATTATGAGACTGACTGTGAAAATGAAAGCCCCCGGATCAGGGCCCTTTTCAGGAGAAGGCTGGAATTGAGATCCGTGTGCCTGCCGCCGGACAGCACCTGACTGATTCCCATGATCAGCAAAAAACCGCTTGCACCCCAATCCCCGATGATATGATTGTAACTGAAATAAAGCCAGGTATGCATGGCTTCGGCGTTGCCGAAATACACCATGAAATGGATCAGAACCATGCAGACAAGCGCAAAACCCCGAATGATGTCTATGGACAGCGCCCGCTCTGTATTCAGTCTGTCAGGAAATTGCATAAGCTCACTTGCACGGTAAATTTCAGCGGACGGTATCAGAAATACAAGATCCTTTCAACGCTTGCGTCATACCTATCATAACCATCATCTTTCCCTGGAACGGAGAAATAAAATGGCG
>CAYOPU010000141.1:0-5836 GCA_964405915.1 uncultured Smithella sp.
GAATCGTTAACAAATGTAAAATTGCCGGCCAGATCCACTTCAAAATAGGCTTCCCGGATGTTTTCCAGGATGCTTCGGTATTTTTCCTCGGCCCGGCGTATTTCTTCAAGCATGGCTTCCCTTTGCGATTCCGCCTTCTTACGCTCGGTGATGTCGCGCATGACGCCGACAATGTGCAGAGGCTGCTGATTTTCATCCCGGATAAAGGTGAACTTCGTTTCCGTCCAAACGGTGGTCCCCTCTTTTTGTCTGACTTCCAGCTCCAGCGTTCGGGAGATATCTTCCAGATGCCCTGTTTTTCCCCGGTCCATAAACTCGGACAGCATGCGGCCGGCCAGTTCCAGCGAGGAAGTCGTCATTGCCTCAAGAGGCGTTTGTTTCATGACTTCTTCCGGCGTGTATCCCCTGAGGATTTCAACGGAAGGACTGACATAAGTATAATTCAGATTCATATCCAGAACGAACATGACATCCTGCATGCTGTCGGTCATTTCTTTGATGGTGGACCGGCTCTTGCTGAGGCTGGCTCTCAGCCCGGAAATATCTCCCCCGATGACGGAAAAAAGCACCAGAATACCGGCCAGCACGACCCCCTGAAGGTATTCCATGTGAAAGTTAACACCCTGGGGCCGGTAAAAATGAAGATGGAAAATGACGCCTCCATAAGTCACAAGGGTGAAAAGGCTGACGTAGAGAAATCCCCGTGTATTGAGGCGAAAAATACCGAAAAGGAGGATGATGACGTAAATCAGCAGCCAGAGCGCGCGCGATTGATTGGCATATAACATAACATACATCACCATAACGATGGCGGCGCACATCTGGATCACGGTCAGGCTGGGATCAGCCATTTTCAGGTTGAGGCCCGTGCGAAAAAATATATAAATGGCGGCATTGATCAGGGTTGCGAAAATAGCCCACCCGACAAAGGCCTCCCACTTCACAAAACCAGTCATGTATGCGATATAACAAAGTAATGCACAGATGATATAGGCGGTGGACGCCATGAAGAAGCGGCGGAGGCGCAGCGCCTGTTTTGGATCATCCCCGGGGATGATGGAAAAGTTCAAGGAAGATTTTTCTTGCATGTGAAAAGTATATTGAGAAAAGCGTTATCTGTCAATAAGATATAAAGCTTACGGAGGAGTTGTCTGATGTCAAAAATGAAAATGCTGATTTCCCGCCAGCCGGTTCATGCAATTTCCGGCCAGTTCTTTTAAAACAGGCAGGGTTCCTGTGTTGGCAGTGGCCGTTGCCAGATTCTTAATCCCGTTGGGGATATGTTTGAGAAAATCCGGTTTGTTTTTTTTGAGCCCCAGAAAACCATAGGCGCCCAGCGCCTGCATCAGCCGCTGCGCCGAACCTTCCCAGAAATAGTCGGTGAATTGATCCAGACTGAAATGAGGCTGCATAATCCGGTAATAAAAGGCGATCAGTTCGTTTCTTTCGGCCGGGGAAAAAATCACATAGGGATCGCAAATCAGCGAGCCCAGGTCGTAAAACAGATTGCCGTGTCTCATTCCCTGAAAATCAATAAAAACAGGCCGCTCATTTTTGATCATAATATTTTGCGATTGAAAATCACGGTGAATCAGGCATGGCGGGATTTTTTGCAGACGGTTGATCAGCTCGTTTGATTCCTCCGCCCAGTCGCGCATCAGTGCGTCGGAAAATGAAAGCCCGCAGACCGCCTCGACAAAATTTTCCTTGAAATAGTTATGCTCCCAGACATAAAGAGACCTATCATAACCATTGCTCAGTTTCAAATCAGTCGGCCATTCGGCCGGTGTCAGCCGATGCAGCCTGTGTATTGCTGAAAGCGCCATTAAGTAATACGGACGGCGTTTGTGCCAGGGAAGTGTACTGAGCGAATGCAAATCAACTTCGCCCAGATCTTCGAGCAGCAAAAAACGCTGTTTGGCGTCAAAAGCGATAATCCGGGGCGCCGGTATGCCGATTTCGGTCATAAAGCGGTTGATTCGCACCCAATAATCGTTTTCTTCCACTTCCGTTCCGTATTCCATGAAGATAAAGGTTGAACCCTGCGGCAGGCGAACGCGGTAAAAGCTGCGGTCGGAGCCGCCTTTTTTAATGGGATCGTATTGAAAGTCGAGTACGCTCAGGTGATCATTTAAGAAGCTTCGAATGTCGAGGTTCATAGGCCCTGCTGATGCAATGTGTTGTATTCTTTCACCGTTCCGAGATCATACCAGAAACCTTCGTCCAGAACGGCGCCGCCTATCGAGGCGGGATTTCCCCTGATGCTTTCAATCAGCGGCAAAACAATCGATTCAACTTTTCCCGCCGTGAGCCGCCGCAGGAAGGAGGTTTCCAAAACATAAATGCCTGCAAAAAGACAAGTCTGGATACCCCGGTTGTGCAAGATGTTTCTCATATCGCAGATAAAGCCCGCGGAGTCAATATTGATGTTGGTGAGCGGCCCGCTGCTGCGCAGTGCGAGAGTGACCTCCGTTTGGAGTTCAAAATGCCGGGCGATCAGCGGCGCAAGCGGAAGATTGGTCATGATATCTCCGTTATAAACGAAAATACGCTCATCCTGCGCGATCAGGTCTTCAATATTTTTAATGCCGCCCGCCGTATCCAGCAGGACCGGTTCGTGACGAAACGTGACGGGCATGCCTTGCCAGCTGCCGTCCGGGAATGCCTCGTGGTACTTCTCCGGGCAATGATGCGTGTTGACGATGAACCTGTGAACCCCGATGTCACGCAGATGCTCCATGGCATAAGTAATCATCGGCCTGCCGCCAATCGGCAAGAGTGGTTTGGGCATGTTTTCCGTCAGCGGCCGGAGCCTGGTGCCCAGTCCCGCGCCTAAGATAAAGGCGGTTTTGATTTTCTTGTTTATCGGATCAACACGGCAGCGATTCATGGCCGACTATTCAGCAGGACTTTGTGTAAAAGTCAAGACGATCATGCAAATCCTTCCATGCTAGGCACCTGTTTTTTTCAATAACCACGCCATGTTCTCGCCCAGGATTTTCATGGTATTCAGGCCTTCCTCATCTTTGCCCACATCTTTTTCTTCTTCGCCAAGGCCCAGATTCCAATAGACCGAACCCGGCACAATCACCTGATTGATAAAATAGAATTTATTGATGGCATCAAACGCGTTGGTGGCTCCGGCCCGGCGCACCGCGACGACAGCCGCACCGGCCTTTCGTTTCAGCAGATACCCGTTGGCAATGGCGACAAGCCCGGCGCGATCGATCAGCGCTTTGACCTCCGAACTGACGTTGGCAAAATAGGTGGGCGAACCGATAATGATGCCGTCCGCCTCAAACATTTTGGTGGCAATCCCGTTCAGGATGTCATGGTCGATGGAGCAGAGCTTATTCTGATGGTCGAAACATTTCATGCATGCCGTGCACCCGTGAATCTTTTTGCCGCCCAGCTGAACCGTTTCCGTTGCAATGCCTTCCTTGGCCAGTTCCGCCAGAACCGTATCCATGAGCATCGCCGTGTTCCCGTTTTTCCGTGGACTTCCGTTGATGGCAATGACTTTCATTTTTGATCCTCCTTAATTATTGAAGCATAATGAAAATATCAGCTGGGGTGTAGCAAACGTCTGAATTGATCGGTTGGCGTTTTTATTGTCCTGCAACAAAGGCAAGAAACTCTTTTCCTGCTGGTTCAATCATCCTGATTGAACCAGTCCAGTTTTGTTAGATATTTTTCTGTTTCAGTGCTTTTTTAATTATTTCTTTGATAAATTCAGGAATTGTCTGGCCTGATGTTCTGGCATCGGTTTTCAATTTTTCATATTGCGCCACTTCTTTGTTCTGCCAAATCAAATCAACGCGTCGAACCTGTCGCATGGCGATGTGTGTATAATCTTCAGGGTATGCCCAGTAGCAAGAGAGACAAATTTCCTTCTTTTTAAGGGTTTGCCAATTTTCACAATGTTCGCACGACCACGACTTTGCACGATTTGCCGAACCGGAGAGTAACATGAAATCATCCGGATTCAGCTCGATGCTTTCACCATCACCCCCTACTTCATAGGGAACTCTGTGGTCTATTTGAAGTTCGCTTTCATCCATGCCTTCGAGATAGATAAAACATTGGCAGCTGTATTTTTTAATTAGATATTCTTTGATTTTTTTGGAAAGACCTGTACGTCCGGACAGTTTTTTGAATCTTTGCTTGATCACATCACCAAAGCGATATGCTGCAATGCTTCTTCCATCAGAGCCAGTTACGCGAAATGTCTCAATAGGAATACCATGCTCGCGGACATCTCGAACAGCTCTTGGTGGATGATTGTACCCGTATTTTTCCTTTAATTCTTCTGTAGTGATCTGGCCGTGCTTCAAGATATGGTCAATAACTGTTTTAGGACGTTTAGCCGTAACAGATTTGCAGAGGTTAAGAAATGCTTGAGGATATTTTTGTGACATAATGCCTTTCTGGTTCCATTAAAACAAGTTGTTCAGTTTCAAGTTTTCTGTGGAAATATGGCAACGCAGAAACCTCAGCGGCCAAACGGGGAGATAAATACAGGGATTCAACAGTAATGGCGTCGCGCCCTAGCAATGTCGCCTGAGACGATCGACCCGCTTCTAATTCTATCAGTGTAAGCAAAAGGCTATCCGGCAGAAGTTTGCCAAAAGTTTTATTGCCTGTGCGTCCATCGTAGCTGACCGCATAGCGAATTTTCCGGTTATTCAAATCCGCTAAGGCTGACACATATTCGTCGTGAGATAGTCCAGCGAAGTACCGCGAATCTCTGTCGCCACAAACTCCCTGATAAGGGGGGTCCATATAAACAACATCATCCTCATTGACGTTTGAAAGAACGTCTTTGTATTCAAGTGAGGATATAACGGTTTTCCCTTTTAAAAGTGTAGAAACACCAAAAATATTTTCTCTCATTTTTGCAGGCTGTGTTCCATTACGTCTCTTATCGGGACTTTGATTGAACAGTCCGTCAGAATTGTAACGGACTGATCCCTTTACGCAACGCGCAAGTAAGTAAAGAAATAATTTCGGCTCGCCTGTTCTGTTGAAATCTTCTCTAACTCGGTAATAGTGTTCTAAGGAATTCTCATGTTGCTGATCCCATGTTTTTTCATAGAAATCTGCTATTTCTGAAGGACGATTTATAATGAGCCCAAGCAATTCAGCAAGAGGCTTATTCAAGTCGTTGATCCAGTAAGAAGGGGCTTTTCCTCTTGCAGCGCACGCAATTGAAATAGCGGCTGATCCGGCAAACGGCTCTACAAGCCGTGCGAATCTATTTGGAAAATAGTGAAGTATAGTTGATGCAAGATTTCTCTTGCTTCCCTGATATTGAATAGGATGTGGAACTCTCACATTAAGTCCTTAATTTCATTTCATGTTATGCAACGAACGCCAAACTATTAGTTTACTTTTAACTCTATTTCTCACCTAATCAGTAAGATGCATTCAGTGTATTTCCCTGACATTTTGTTATAATAATACTTCAATTCATAAAAAACAAAAAGAATAAATTACCTATTTATAATTTTTCGTCTTTTGTTGCCGGGCATTTTGTGGTCATAAGGACCAAATGCCCGGTGGTTTTAAAACATGGGAAAATTGAGACGACAGCGTGGAAACACTTTGCTGGTTCCATCCTGCGCCGCCATGCCGCCGGGATGGCCAACGTTGAATATAGAACGTAGAACATTGAAGCTTAAAACGTAACACGTAAAACGTAAAACTTAAGTCTTCTTCCCGTACCCCGGATCAATCTTCACCAGCGCCGCCACGATAAAACCGGGGATCGTGGTCACCATGATCCAGATAAAAAAGTTTTTATAGCCCAGCATTTCCTGAATCCAGCCGCTGGCCA
>CAYOPU010000142.1:0-5771 GCA_964405915.1 uncultured Smithella sp.
TCTATTATTACAATAAGTTACATTAGCCGCTCGTACGTATTGGCGAAAGTTCAGAAGCCGTGTATGGACTTCGGCGTTGATTTTATTCCCAATGGCTTGTTCAGTTAGCTTCAGATCATAACTGGTTTGAAGATTGAGCCAGAACTGTGCGGTCGTTCCCAAATATCGCGCCAGCCGAAGCGCGGTATCGGGCGTTATGGCGCGGCGTTCACGGACAATATCATTAATTCGCGGCGCGGGCACTTTAAGCGCCATGGACAGCGCGTTGGCACTCATACCCATCGGCACAAGATATTCTTCGCGTAATATTTCACCCGGATGAACAGGACGCATTTTGTTTATTGGAATAGTCATACAAACTCCTCAATGATAATCGACAATCTCCACATCAAGGGCATCCCCGTTTTGAAAACGAAAACAGATTCGCCACTGATCGTTGATACGGATACTCCATAATCCTTTAAGATTTCCCCGCAAGGCCTCCAGTCGATTGCCCGGCGGCGATTTTAAATCATCCAGTGCACAGGCATTGTCCAGCATTTGCAATTTTCTTTCCGCAACGGAAACAAAAGTTTTAAATCTCCGGGGGCATTTTCCCTCGAATAATGCCTGCGTTTCCTTGCAATGGAATGATTTTATCATGGTGGCATAGTATAACGCCACGCGTTAAACGTCAAGAAAAATGTCTCATACCATTGATTAAACCTTCTGGCACAATTATGTTCTAACTAAGCATATTTACTAAATTTCTTATATTTATTCGTGACGTTCCATGTCCTTTCGCGTGGCCATATCGAGGATTCCGGCAGCATCAATCTGCTTCTTGAAACTGCCACCATAAGCCAATACGGGCAGGAAACTGATGAACTCTTCCACCTTTTTTTCGGGATTGGTCTCGTTGAGGTTTAACCGGTTATTACGGGGACAGAAAATCTCATCTATTCAATTTTTTTGTAAGAGACTTTTAATATCTCTCCCTAACTTCTCGGTAAAATAACGTGCTCCTAGATCATTCAAATGCATAGCATTATGAAAATAGTTAGTATTGGAGCATAAAGGATCAAAATAATAGTTTAGTATGGGGGCATGGTATTGTTTACTCAATCTTTCAACAACTGCATGCAATTCTTCATATCCTGCTTCCATTTGAAGCAACTCATAATATTTGGGAGTGAAAACAATAAATATTTTTATGTCATTTTTTTCTCCCCAATCGAGCATTTCTTCAAACAATTTAATAGATCTTTTATCATATTTGATTAAAATTTTTTCCTTTTTTTGTTTTTGTAATTCAAATGCAGCGGGGTTCCATTGTCTAGGCTGTAAAAAATATCCTTTTATCTTCCTGTCAGGGAAATGTTTAAGATGAAAATATTCAAGAACGCCTAGCGCTACGACGGTTTTGGACTCGTGATATTTAATGAACGGAAAATATTTATAATATGTCGGTAATCCCCTAGATGCAAGTTCATTAAAAAGCAATTTATCACTAAGATATGGAATGAACTGATCCTTGAAAGGAAGTTCTTTCCCTCTACCAAAATCACCATAATCTATGGTTTGAATTATATATTTAGGTTTCTTATTGTATTTAAGGTAGACTTTCAATCTGGTGAATCCCATGTCAAAGCCATATCCACTCATGCCTAAATTATAGGTCATCATATTCAGCGTTGAGTCTAGAATAATTGGATTAATTTGGGATTGGGCTCTGGATGACCCTAGTATTATTAAATCTGCGTTGATTTTAGAATCGTAAATAGCATTCCATACACCATACTGATCATAGCCTGACTTTCGCAATCCCTTATCTATGATTAAGGTAAGTACTGCCAATGTTGCAACTACCACTATCAGTAAAATTATTATTCTAACGATAAATTTTTTCATATTCATTCAAAATTGGACATATATAAATGTTTGTTGGCTTGCTCCCAGAAAAAAAATACTTAAAATAATGGATATGTAAATTATCCATCTGACATTTGTGAATTTCAAGTCGTGAATCTCTAATCCATGTTCCTTTTCACGATTCACCCATTCTACTATTACTAAAATTATTATAAGGATAAGTGGCAAAGCCCATTTTTTTTCATCGAAGGGGTTTGATAGTATGCTGGGTGTGCAAATATGTGCAATATAGTGAAAACTTTGTGTGAGGTTGTCCGATCTAAAAATAATCCAACCCACAGTAGCTAAAAAAAACGTGACTAGCATCTGAATAAATTCTTTTATAGACGGGAAAATTTTTCCTAGAGAGTGAGGATCTTTGTGCTTCTTACTGGTATTGGAAAGTAACAGAGGTAAAAATAAAAATGCATTAAAAGCTCCCCAAACAATAAAAGTCCAGTTAGCTCCATGCCAAAATCCACATACTAAAAAAACAATAAATGTGTTCCCGATAACTTGATACTTAGTGCCTCTATTTCCACCCAAAGGAATATATAAATAATCTCTGAACCATGATGTAAGCGATATGTGCCAACGCCGCCAGAATTCTGCAATGTCTCGTGAGAAGTAAGGTACTCTAAAATTTCGCATTGAACTAAAGCCAAACAGCCGAGAAGTACCAATGGCAATATCAGAATAACCTGAAAAGTCTCCATAAATTTGAAAGGCGAAGAATACTCCGCCTAGAACTAAAGTGCTTGAGTTATATTGAGGAAACCCATTGAATATTTTATCTACATAAATTGCACAATTATCTGCAATTACAACCTTTTTAAAAAACCCCCACAGAATTTGCCGCATACCATCAACGGCTTTGTCATATTCAAATGTTCGTTTTGTGTAAAATTGAGGCAGAAGATTAGTGGCACGGTCAATGGGGCCAGCCAAAAGTTGCGGGAAGAAGCCGACAAAACAGAAAAAGGCGACAATGTCTTTTGTCGGTTCCAGCTTCTTTTGATAAACGTCGATGGTATAGCTTAATGCTTTGAAGGTATAAAAACTTATCCCGATAGGAAGAATAATGTTGAGTGTTCGTGCTTGCAGATGGATGCCGATTAAAGAAAATGCAGTTATGAAATTATCAATAAAGAAATTGAAATATTTAAAAACACAGAGCAGGCCTAAACTGAAAATACAGGATAGTATGAGGGTGAGCTTTCTTGTCTTCTGGTTTTCATTAGCCCCTAATATGACACCGGCAACATAGTTCATTGCTGAACACAGAAGAACCAAAGATAAAAATCTCCAGTCCCACCAGGCATAAAACAGGTAGCTTACGGCAAGAAGAAATAAGTTCTGTAATTTCAGATTTTTCTGAAATAGAAACCAATACAGTAAAAATACTGTTGGCAGAAATATTAAAAATTCAAAGGAGTTAAATAGCATTTCTTTGCTTTGCTTATTTTTCTTCGACCATGTCGTGAAATCCAACCACGATATCTATAGTTGGTATTTTGGATCATAATCACACATAATGGTGCTATGTCAAAGGACAAAAACACAAATGTAGGGTTTAAGTTATTTTAAAACCCCCTATAATTCACATATGGGAAAACAAATCGAAAACGAAAGATTGCTTCTGGGCAGGAGAATTCGAAGTCTTAGAAACATCAAGGGATGGACGCAGGAAGAGCTGGGGAGTCATGCAGATATCAGCTACAAATTCATTGGAGAAATTGAGCGTGGTCAGCAAAATTCCTCTTTTGATACCCTCGTTAAAATTGCTATTGCGCTGAAGGTTGATATTCTGGAGCTGTTTCGTTTTGAACAAGAGACTGTTGATAAAATAGCCATTGAGAATCGTATTGATCGGATTATAAAAACACTGCCGGATGAAGATATGCGCCGCCTCCTGATGGTGTTGCGCGTATTGTATCCTGTAGTTTAAATGCAACTTGTCTGCGGGAAATTGGCAGCGCCCTGCAGAACGTCAAACCCGACTTAAATAATCCTTATCCCCGTTTCTAAAATTTCTTTGACGAAGTAATCTCTGTCGTTGAAGTCTTCCGGACGATACGGCATCGGGGGAATATCACTGTTCACCTGCAATATAATTTTACGGATTTTATTTCTGTCTTCAAATCTGTTCCCAATAAAATCTTTTGAAACGATCGCCAGATCAATATCGCTCCACTCATCATGTTTTCCTGTGGCATAGGAAGTTAATAAAATCGCTTGCTGAACATGAATGCCGATATTTTCCAGTTGTTCAATATAGGATTTGATGGTTTTTTCTATAATAATAATGGGTTGAGCAAAACAAGAATCTTATAATTATTACAAAAAAACGAAACAACGCGAGAAGCAGCGTTCTACTTTTCGTATCCGTGTAAATATTCATCATAAATTGCGCGTCATATTACTTCTTTGAGAAGGCAATGCAAGGGGAAATAAATGGAAAAACAAGAAAAGCCCGCCACCGTCCCGGTTTTGAAAGGGTGGCCGAACCCTGTCCGCACAGGAATGTACGCCCAAGGCGAAACGCTCTTCCCGTTTACCGGCAAACAAAAAACTTGACATTAACGGCAATTTACAGTTCAAAACGTTCGCAGGCGGCAATATGAGGAAACGCAATCGGCCAGTCCCGCAACGCCCTTCCAGCAGCCAAAACCATAAGGTATAAATTTTCACGCATCAGATATTTTAACCTATAACAACGGAGGTCTTATTCAGTATGAGAAAAACATTTTCGTTTACCGGCGCCCGGAAAATCGTTTTCGGCAACGGATCGCTTTTAACGCTTGCCAGCCACATCAAAGAGCTGCACGCGCAAAATCCACTCATCGTCATTGATAAAAATCTTGCCAAAACCGGCTTGCAGGAAAAAATAGCCAATATTCTGGTTTCCGAAGGCATTAAATTAACCGTTTACGACAAGGTGGAAGCGGAACCGCCTATCGAGCTGGCGGATGAAGGCGCAAAAATTGCCATCAAAAACAAGTGCGACATCGTGATCGGCATCGGTGGCGGCTCTGCGATGGACGTGGCAAAAGCCATTGCCGTGATCGCCGCCAATAAAGGCGCGGCGGCGGATTACCTGGGATTGAACAAGGTTCCGAAAGCGGGCCTGCCCAAAATCATGATTCCCACCACCGCCGGAACGGGCAGTGAAGTGACGTTTACCGCCGTGTTTGTCCGCAAAAACCTGAAAAAGAAAGAGGGCATGAACAGCCCGTATCTTTATCCCGAGCTGGCGCTGCTGGATCCGGAGCTGACGCTATCGCTGCCGCCCGCTCCCACGGCACAGACCGGTCTCGACGCTCTGTGCCATGCAATTGAATCCTACACCTCGATCAACTCGTCTCCGATGAGTGAGATGTTTTCACTGGAAGCCATTGCGCTGATTGCTGAAAATCTGCGCGCCTGCGTTCACGACGGCAAGAACATCGTCGCGCGCGAACGGATGATGCTGGGCAGCCTCTATGCGGGCATCGGTCTGGCGAACGCGGGCGTTACGGCGGTTCATTCCCTGTCCTATCCGCTTGGCGGCAAATTCGGCGTCAGTCACGGCCTGGCCAACACCATGCTGCTGACACCGGTGATGGCATTCAATCTGCCCGGCGCGCTGGAAAAATTCGCGGATGTTGCCGAGGCGATGGGCGAATGCATTGACGGTCTGCCCGCGCGTGAAGCCGCCTACCTGGCGGTGGATGCCGTGGAGGCCCTGATCGAGGATTGCGGCATTGACTCCACCATTAAGGATTTCGGCGTAAAGGAAAGTGATTTTCCGGCGCTGGCGGATGTGGCAACCACGGTGGCCCGGCCACTGGAGAACAACCCCCGCAAGATGACCAAAGAAGATATGATCGCGATTTACGCGG
>CAYOPU010000143.1:0-5719 GCA_964405915.1 uncultured Smithella sp.
GAAAATGCAGATGATCGGGCGCGGAGGCTCCGCAGGCCGGACCGTTGTAGAAAACAGTATAATCCGGCGACGCGTCGGAAGCGATTTGCAGAAGGCTTTCCAGCGAGGACGAAATTTCCTGCGGTTGGTGCTTGCGTGCGACAATGGTAAAATGCCGCTTAAAAATCGGCGCGGGGTTGCACAGAACAAGATAATCGTTACGGTACAGGATGGCGGATTGTTGAGCGGGACGATTGGCGGCGCAGAGAAAACAGGGACGTTTTTTGATCGATTCCTGGTCCACGGCGGCGCCGCTGCTTGCGGCGCGGGCGGGATTGTACTGCAGAATGATCTTGTAGGTGCCGCAGGACAGTTCTCTTTCCTGAACCAATGTCAGATCGCGGCAGGCAGCAGCCAGGGCGGGCCAGCTTTTCTTTTGCGAATTATAAAAATTGCGGCACAGCTCAGGAAGCGTCGTATCATCTTTTCCGGTAAATTCGGCAAATACCCGACCGGGAGACAACGGCTCCAAAGGAATGTTGCGCCCGTCTGTTCTTGCGGTCAAACGGTGCGCGGTCTGGAATTCCGTCTTGAAAGTCTCTGGATTTCCGCACTCGTGCCCTCGCGCCACCTTCAGGTGGTCAGGGTATTTGCGGGAATGACGATGTTCGATGTCCTTTTTAATGCTTTCGTGCCGGACGGATCTTTCACCGGCATTTAATAATTGCCTCGCCCGAATTTCCATCGAGCGCAGATGGTCTTTATAATTATCATTGCGGTTTTGTTTTTCGACGGACAGGCCCGCGTCGGTGTTATCCGCCCAGCGGCGGCACAGATACAGACTTTCATAGATCCTGCCGATTTTGTATTCGCGTGACAGCCGGAGCGCGACGGCATAGTCTTCGCCGTAACTCACATTGGGAAAGCCGATCCTGCGGATGACGGCCGCATCAAAAGCGCGCGGCGCGCCCATGCCGTTGACGCGTAAAAGATTATTGTGGCCGTTTTGGTGTGTCCATTCCCGATGGTCGATGAGGCCGGGCAAAATGGGTTTCAGCACGTCATTGACCAGCGTGTAGGAGCCGACAACCATGGCATAACGCCCTTGACGCAGCGTATCCAAGATTTTTTGCAAGGTGTGCGGTGAACTGTAGAGATCGTCGGAATCAAGCTGCACGACGTACCGTCCGCAGTGAGGCGAATCAATCGCTTCATTCCAGCAGCCGCCGATGCCCAGGTCGCGCCGCGCCGGAATGAGGTGATGAACATGGGGGTATTTTGCGGCAAACTTTTTGAGAATACCGGTTGTGCCGTCTGTCGAATGGTTATCCACGACGATGACGTTAAACGCAAAATTTGTTTTTTGCGTAAGAGCGCTGGTCAGCGCGTCGGCAATCGTTTTTTTCCGGTTGAGAACGGGGATGACAATGCTGGCTTGGGCGGTAAAATCCGCATCAAACCGTTCGGGCTTTTGTGTACGTGCCGCCAGATACCCTCCGATTCGCTTTAAGTGGCGGGTGGCGATTTTTTCAAATTCTTTCTGGCGGATGAAATTTTCTTTTGCAACATAGTCAAAATGCGCTTCGGCTTTTTCTGCTGAAGCTGTTTCCTGCTTTTTAACGCATGCCGTGTAGAGAAACTCCGGCAGATGCAGGATGGCGGCGTCCAGCGATATTTTCAGACGCAAATCATAAAAGGCGGCGGAGGCATCCCGGGGAAGCCTCCCGTATTTTTTCAGAGCGGTTTTGGCGGCCGCCGTCGAAAGAATGAAAAAAGGCCCGAAATTAAAATCGTCACGAAGGGATCCTTCCTGATAATCATTCAACGGACGCGGGACAAGACGGTCTCCTGTCGCGGTCAGGAAATCCGGGTAGATGATCCCGGCCTGCGTCTCACGGGCAACCAGCAGGAGCCTTCTCAAGGATTGTGGATCGCAGGAGACGTCTGTTGACGCATCTGCCGCCAGCAGGTAATCAGACGAGATTTCCCTGAAAAATGCGGAAGGCTGACGGATGGCTTTGACCGTTTCCGCTGTTGGAGGCCGGGCATTGATCGCCTGCTGTTCATCCGCGCCCCGGAGCAAGAAGCGTCCCATTTGATATAAAGAAGGTTTCATGATTGTACGTCGCGAAGCCGCTAAAAATCAGCCAACATCAGAGTAAAGGCATTTTCCGCCATGTCCCGGGTCAGTTTGGACAGGGCCTGCTTTCTTGCAGACAGCGGGTCCATGGTGCCCCGCAGCTTGTAATCGGCTGTTTTGGTAATCTCCCGCGAAGACCAGATGATTCTGCCGCTTTCCTTTTCACGGAAACTGGCTTCCAGCGTCACGGTCATTCTTTCCTCCGCGGCCAGGATGTTGTTTTGGTAGGAAAGCGTCTCTGTGTGGAAATTCAGGACGGTGCCGCCGATCACCGCGTCCGCCTGTTCCATGCCGGACACGGCTTTGAAACGGCTGTTCCGGATGAGTTGATCGATGAATGCCGTCCGTAGATAATTTTCCACTTCCGCCTGCGCGGTTTTGTTGCCGAAAGGCTCGACGTAAACATTTTTGATGCGTTGATCGATATGCTCCCCCTGTGGCGCGAACGCGTAACCGCAGCCAAACAGCAAAAAGCAGGACAGGCCGAAAAGCCAGATTTTAATCGCCACGGTTCCTGTTTGTTTTTTCATGGATGAATCTCCTTATGACGCGGCAACAATGTTGACCAGTTTTTTCGGCACGTAAATGACCTTTTTAATGGTTGCCCCCTGAAGCATGGCGACGATTTTTTCATCCGCCTGCGCGGCGGCCTTGATTTTTTCCGCATCTTCATCAACGGGCGCTGTCATCCGGCTTCTGAGCTTGCCGTTGATTTGAATGACGATAGTCATTTCGTCTTCGCTGGCGATGGCCGGATCGAAATCGGGCCAGGCCGCATCGGCCACGGATGTGGCATGTCCCAGCATTTGCCAGAGCTCTTCGGTGATATGCGGCACGATGGGCGCCAGGAGCAATACAGCCGTTTCCAGCGCTTCGCGAATCACGGACAGGGCGGTTTGATCGTCTTTCGCGGGACGCTTGACGGCGTAAAGCGTGTTGACCAGTTCCATGACCGCGCTGATGGCCGTGTTGAAATGGAAGCGGTCTTCAATATCCTGCGTGACCTTGCGGATCGTCTGATGCGTTTTCCGCCTGAGCGTCTTGAGGTCGCCTTCCAGCGTAATGTCTCCTTTTGCCGGCGCAACCGCTTTGATATCCTCCAGATAATCGTCAAAGATGCGCCAGAGACGGCTCAGGAAACGGAACGAACCATCCACGCCCTGCTCGCTCCATTCCAGGTCTTTTTCCGGCGGAGCGGCAAACAGGCAGAAAATGCGTGCCGTATCCGCGCCGTAGGTTTTTACCAGGTAATCCGGGTCAATGACATTCTTGAGAGATTTGGACATTTTTTCTGTTTTGCCGATGATGATGTCCTTGCCGCAAAAATGGCACTTGCCGTCTGCCGCCTGCTCGGGAAAAAGATAGCCGTGCTCGGGACACTTCATCGTTTCCTTGCAGACCATGCCCTGCGTCAGCAGGTTGGTGAAAGGTTCATCGACTCCGATCACGCCGAAGTCGCGAAGCATCTTGGTGTAAAAGCGCGCATAGAGCAGATGCAGAATCGCGTGCTCGATGCCGCCGATGTACTGATCCACCGGCATCCAGTAGTCCAGGGCCTTGCGGTCCAGACCCGGTTTGGTGTTGCAATCCGGCGAGCAGTAGCGGTCGAAATACCAGGAGGATTCGACAAACGTATCCATCGTGTCCGTCTCGCGCGCCGCGGGGCCGCCGCATTGGGGACAGGTCGTATTAACAAATTCCGGAAGCGCCGCAAGCGGCGAGCCGCCTTCGGGACTGAAAACAACATTTTCCGGAAGCACCACCGGCAGGTCTTTTTCGGCAACCGGAACAATGCCGCATTTATTGCAATTGATCATGGGGATGGGCGCCCCCCAGTAGCGCTGGCGGGAGATGCCCCAGTCGCGCAGGCGGTATTGAATCGTGCGCTTGCCTTTCCCCTGAGCCGTAAGGAAATCGGCGATGGCTTCCAGCACTTTCGTATTTTCCATGCCGTCGAAGGGGCCGGAATTAACCAGGACGCCTTCATCCACGTAAGCTTCGGTCATCGTGGCCGGATCGAGCGTCCGGTCCTTTGGGGAAATGACGACAATCAGCGGCAGATCGAATTTTTTGGCGAATTCAAAGTCGCGCTGGTCGTGCGTGGGAACGGCCATGACGCAGCCGGTGCCGTAATCGGCCAGAACGAAATTGGCGGCGTAAATGGGCATTTTCCAGCCGGTGAGCGGATTGAGGCAGTAAGAATCCAGGAACAAACCTTCCTTTTCGTAATACTCGGAGGTCCGCATCAGCTTGTCCTGCTTTTTGACTTTTTCCACAAACTGCCGGACGCTGCCCTCGCAGGGCTTGCCCTTGGCCAGTTCGGTGACCAGCGGATGTTCGGCGGCCACCAGCATGAACGTCGCGCCGAAGAGCGTGTCCTGGCGGGTGGTAAATACCTTGATGACGCCATTGCCGTCGGCCATGGGAAAATCGACTTCGCAGCCGTAGCTTTTGCCGATCCAGTTTTTCTGCATCGTCATGACGCGTTCCGGCCAGCCCGGCAGCTTGTCACAGTATTCCAGCAGTTCTTCGATATAGGCGGTGATTTTAAAGAACCATTGATCGAGAACTTTTTCCGTCACTTCCGTACCGCAGCGCCAGCACAGGCCGCCTTCGACCTGTTCATTGGCCAGCACCGTGTCGCACTTTTTGCAGAAGTTCACGCTGGAGCGTTTTTTGTAAGCCAGACCCTTTTCAACCATCCAGATAAAGAAGAGCTGCTCCCAGCGATAGTATTCCGGTTCGCAGGTGGCGACTTCCCGATCCCAGTCGTAGCTGAAGCCCATGCGTTTGAGCTGTTTTTTCATGTGCGAGATGTTTTCATGAGTCCACTTCGACGGATGGATTTTATGTTCGATGGCCGCGTTTTCCGCCGGCATGCCGAAAGCGTCCCAGCCGATCGGGTGCAGGACGTTGAAACCCTTCATGCGCTTGTAGCGGGCCACGACATCGCCGATCGTGTAATTGCGGACATGGCCGATATGGATTTTGCCGGACGGGTAGGGAAACATCTCCAGCAGGTAGTATTTTTTCTTTTGCAGATCCTCGGTGACTTTAAAAGCTTTTTCTGCTTCCCACTTTTGTTGCCATTTTTCTTCGATGGTAATCGGTTCGTACTTCATAGGTTGCTCCCATGGGGACATTAATTGGCGATTTGCTTAGCATATTGAAGGGATGAGTGCAACGGCTTTATTCCCCGCAGGCGCTTGCAGGGAGGATGCAACGGCTTTTCTCCTCCGCTGGCGGAGGCTGCTGTCCGGCGTATGCCGGATGGCGCCCGGACATGTGTTGGGTAAACACCGCGCCGGAGGTGGTAGAATGTGCAGCAATCTGCCGGTCCTGAATATTCGGATTTTTCGTTAGCTCACCAAAAAATAACAGGTTGACACGACAGCCAAGCTGAAAGGCTGCCTGGCTGTGCGACGTTGTGATCTCATGATGCTGGATGTCACGCTTTGAGCTGCCGGATAACGCTCATGCAATCCTCTTTGCTCATAATTTTCGGGACGGGATAGGTGGGGTTGCATTCACGCAATGCCCGTTGTGCGATGACGGGGATATCTTCATCTTTAATGCAATCCAGCTTGTTCGGAATGTTCA
>CAYOPU010000144.1:0-5698 GCA_964405915.1 uncultured Smithella sp.
TCCGGCAATCACGCGATCGGCATCGGGTCGCGCATGATTCGCGACGGGGATTGCGATTTTGTTCTGGCGGGCGGGGCGGATGCGCCGATGCTGCCTGAGTTGATTCACGGCTTTGCCAATATGAACGCCACGATCAAGGTGCATCCTGAGGACCGTGCCGCAAGCGATCATGCACAGGCATCGCGGCCTTTCAGCATCGACCGCAAGGGCTTTGTCCTTTCGGAAGGCGCGGGGGTAGTCGTTCTGGCGGCGGAAGAAGTCATGAAAACGTACGGACTGACACCCAAAGCCGAGGTGCTGGGAATAGGCTGGACATCCGATGCCCATCACTATACCAGCCCCAATCCGCACACGATTGTTCGGGCGCTGCGGGAAACGCTGGAAGATGCCGGGCTTCAGCCTGCCGACGTTCAATATGTTAATGCCCACGGCACATCCACACCCAAAGGCGACCGGACGGAAATTAAGTGTCTGCGGGAAGTGTTTGGAAAGGGCATCGAAAAGATTCCCGTGTCATCCAATAAATCCCAGCTTGGTCACACCCTGGGGGCCACCGCCGCCATCGAAGCCGCCCTGACCATTGAAGGGATGCAGCAGGGGATTCTTCTGCCGACGATCAATCATCTTCCTGATCCGGAATTTGCCGATATTGATGTCGTGCCGAATATAACCCGTAAACATAAATTCGAAATTGCGCTGTCTAATGCGTTTGGTTTTGGCGGAACAAACTGCTGTGTGATTTTTCGAGGAGTCTGATATGAAACCCAAACCCTTTGTACCGGAAATATACAAGAATGACGAGAAGTACGCTTGTGATCAGACCACCGGGCTCATTTGGCATCGCGCAAAACACCGGACGCTCTATGCCGATACCGACCGATCGCAGGTGGTCTATCATTCCAACTATCTGCGCTATTTTGAATTCGGTCGCACCTCCCTGATGCGTGACGTGGCATACTCCTACAAGGCCATCGAGGAAAGCGGCTATGTCTATCCGATCATCGATCTCGGCATTACCTTTTATCAGTCGCTTTACTATGACGATTTGATGTATATCTACACACGCCCGGTGAATCTCGAGCGTGTACGCCTGCAATTTGACTATGTGGTTACACACGCCGAACAGAAGCATATTGTTTGTGTCGGATACACGAAGCACTGCGCGGCCAACACTGCGGGCAGGCCGGTGGCGGTGGACCCGAAAACGGTTGAATTATGGAAAACCTTTCCCGACAAAATATAAAAAGCCGCTTTCCCTTTTCTCTTTCGCCCAGGCCATATTTGCAAGACCATTGTTTTGACGGGAAGGCGGTTTTTCCCGCGGTGGAGGCCTTAATCACGCTGGCTTCCGCAGTCAAAAGCCATCATCCTCAGGCAATGTTCAACCATCTGGCCGCCGCACATTTTCCCAAAATACTGGCCATCCCGTCTTCCGGGGAGCGGCAGAATGTCCAAATTGAAATCGCAGCACAGGAAAGCGCCATCTGCGCGTCGCTGCTGACCTTGATTCACGTAAAAAACAGTACGATTCGCAGAACCCTGGAACATGCGAAAGTCACCTTCGTCCAGCAGACAGTTTTGCCGGAGCCGGAAATGTCCTTTCAAGCGGCCCGAAAACTGGAAAACGAGTACATTCGTGTTCCCGCAGTCTCGATCTATCGTGAGCTGATTCCCTTTGGCTTGTCTTATCAAAATATTATCGGAGATCTCTCGGTTTCACCGGAAGGTGCGCTGGCGGATATTTCAGGCGGAGGCGGCGATGCCGACGACTCGTTTCTGGGGTCGCCTTTTGTGCTGGATGCGGCGATGCATGCGGCTTGTGTCTTTGGTCAGCGGTTTGCGGGCATCGTTCCTTTTCCCGTCGGCTTTGATGAGCGGATTATTTATACGCCCACCCGGAAAGGCGCAACCTATCTGGCCAGAATTGCGCCGGTGGATGTCACTCCCGATCTTTTGATTTTTGATGCCTGGATTTTTGATCAAAATGGCGCGATATGCGAGGGTATCCGCGGTCTGCGCATGCGTGATATTACGCAGGGACGCCTGAAGCCGCCGGCCTGGATTAAGGAAGGGGCATGATAAAATTATTTTTAATTTTTCTGCTGGCTTATCTGGCCGGGTCCGTCAATTTTGCGATTCTGTTCTTCAAAATGGCCGGCAGGGCCGATCCGCGCTTGAGTTTCAGCGGCAACGCCGGCACGACCAATGTTTACCGGCAGGCCGGTCTGCCCTGGGCGGCGGTGGTTTTCCTGCTGGATATTGGTCGGGCGCTGGCGGTAGCGGCGCTGGCCATGCATGTGATCAGCGGCGAATGGCTGGTATGGGCCGCTTTCTTTCTCGTTTTGGGAAACAGCTATCCCTGCTTTCATGGATTTCGCGGCGGCAAAGGCGTGGCCAATTACCTGGGATTTTCGATGCTGGCCGTGCCCTGGGCGGCTCTGTTGTCTGCGATGATCTGGGTTTCGGTTTACGGGGTGAAACGCATACCGTTTGTCGCTTCATTGGTGATGGTTGCCGTATTGTCCGTGGGACACGCCATGTTTTTGCAATGGGCGTTACCGGTCGTCGCGGGCGCCGCGGCGACGTTTGCGCTGATTATTTTTAACCACCGAAGGAATCTTCAACAATACGGGAAAGACAGGCAATCCCTCAAACAGGATCAATCAATAAAAAAACTATAACACCAGCTTGATGGCCTGATGGGCTTTCAGCGCTTCATACACGTCCGTTCGATGGGATTCGCTTTCCACGGTAAGCTCTACATTCAGTGAAATATATTTGGCCGTCTCACTTTGACGCGACAGGAATATCCGGCATGGACGATCCTGAATAATTTCACAAACAGCGTTTTTCATCTCGTCTGGATCAGCGCCGATGATTTTGTAAATCCATAAGCAGGGATACGCTAAATGAAGCTTTTGTTTTTTGTTTTCAGACATGGCCCGCCAACTCTTCAGTTGGCCTTCAATTATCTAAATAAGCAAATAGAGTCAAGTAGTTTCATTGCCGTTTCCTTGTTCAGAATTACCTTTGACAAGGTATGACAACTCTGGTAGAAATTGACACGTTACCTGGCTCGTAAGAAAAGAATTTTAATCAAGGAGGTATTATGGTGAAGAAATTCCGTTTCGCGTTATTAAAGAAGTGTGGTTTTATGTCCTTAGTTTTGATGATGTGCGCCTTGCTTGTTCTGGGGATGGGACTGATTCCCGCGCAGGCTGCCAAAAAAGTTGATGTGCAAAAGACCGTTACAGCTCTGGTGGACATCAACAGCGCAACGCAGCAAGAATTGGAAGCCATTAAAGGCGTCGGTCCGACCGCCGCAAAAAAGATTATTGCCGGACGTCCCTACAAATCCGTCGATGAACTTTCCAAGGCGGGAATCAATGCGAAGGCTGTTGAAGCGATGAAGCCGTTTATTACAGCCGGCAAAGCACAGGCCGTTCCGGTGACGGCGCCTGCTGCAAAAGCCGCATCCGCGATGAAAGAGACGAAAGCTACTGTGCAAAAGGGAATGGCTGCGGGTCTGGTGGACATCAACAGCGCAACGCAGCAAGAGTTGGAAGCCATTAAAGGTGTCGGCCCGGCCGCCGCAAAAAAGATTATTGCCGGACGTCCCTACAAATCCGTGGATGAATTATCCAAGGCGGGAATCAGTGCGAAGGCTGTTGAGGCGATGAAGCCTTTTGTCAAGGTCGGCAAAGTACAACCGTCTGCTCCTGTAACGGCAGCTGTTGCGCAATCGGCGGCCAAGGCAACCGCTCCGGTATCTGCGGCCGCAACAGATTTGAGAAAAGCGGCAAAAGACGTCAGGGCAACAGCTAAATCTCCTGCCACTGCCGTTGCAAAACTGGCGCCGGGCACAAAAATCAATCTCAATACGGCAGATCAGGCGACGCTGGAGAAACTTCCTGAAATCGGTCCCGTAAAGGCTAAAGCCATCGTGGCCGGCAGGCCATACAAAAGCATTGAAGATGTCATGAAAATCAGCGGCATTAAAGGAAAAACATTTGATGCCATTAAAGATTATATTGTTGTTAAATAAGGATGACGAACTATAAAAGGAGGATGTTCTTATGAAAAAAATTTTGACTTTAGCATGTGCGTTTATGTTTGTTGCCACAATGGCATTTGCCGCAGGCCCCAATAAGTATCAGGTCACCGGGCCGGTTCTGGAAATTAAAGGCGATGTGATCGTGGTGAAGAAAGGCAGCGAAAAATGGGAAGTGACCAAAGATGCCGCAACTAAAATTACAGGCGATCTGAAAGTCGGTTCCAAAGTCACGATTGAATACAAGATGACCGCGGTCAAAATTGAGGCGAAGGAAGACAAAAAGGCTGACGCCAAGAAAAAGAAATAGGAAGATGATTCTGCAGAAAAGGCGACGTTCTCACAAGGAAAAACGGGAACGTCGCCTTTATCGCTAAAAGGGGGGGACAAAAATGGGTTTGTTGGATGAAGTCGTATCGATTGTCGGGAAACAGTTCAGCGGCGATAGTCAGCAAAACAATTTGCTGGGGCAGGTGATGGCCATGATGAACAACCCTGAAATGGGCGGTCTGCAGGGCCTGATCGAAAAATTTCAAAAAGGCGGGCTGGGAGAAGTTGTCTCATCCTGGGTAGGCACGGGCGACAACCTGCCTGTTTCCGCCGATCAAATCAGCACGATGCTGGGCGCGGACAAAATTCAGGAGATTGCCGGAAAGGCCGGTATTTCAGGAAACCAGGTATCAGATGGTCTGGCAAGTCTTCTTCCTCAGCTGATTGATAAACTGACTCCCAACGGTCAGGTTCCGGAAGGCAATTCGCTGGAAGGGAGCATCAGCGCTCTTGCCGAAAAATTCCTGAAAGGCTGATTTGATGTAACCGTTTCGTCCTTTCGGTAAAATACGCGGTGAGGGCTGTCATGGATGGCGCTCTGGAATTCGACATCTTTGAACGCTATTGTGTCATCCGGGATTAAGATATCTCAAAATTCATTGAACACATAACCCACCGATCCATCGGACGATGTAAAACGTTCAGGAGAACGCAAACAGATATTCGTGATTGACAGACATCTTGAGATTCTTCCGTCCAGTCGGCGCCGAAGATTATTTTACGGCATCGTTGATAAAACAGAATCCATTTTTATCGGCTTTTTTAATTCTCTGCATAGATTCACCGACGCGTGCCACCGAATCGTTCTCACGTATGCAAGACAGGAATGGAAACGCGCCTGGAAGTTGAAATTGATCGAGAAAAACAATTTTGAAGGGCGGGATGAGTGTGACGACATTGTTTAACTGGATTCCGGCACCCGTGCCCTCGCGCCATCTTCACGTGGTTAGAGTACCCGCCGGAAGGACAAGCCTGAACAAGATATGAAATCGATTGATAAATTAAAACGTCTGACCGGTGAAACGACGGCAGCAAAGACAGTCCATCCGCCGGAAGCCGCCTCTTCATCTTTGGAAAGGCAAGCAAAGCTTGACGACCTGCGCTGCCGCATTGATCATGTTGTCAATCGGGCGGCTGCGCGAAGCAAGATCGCACAGGATGAAGCGAGGACGCGCGGCAACCGCGGGCTTGCCGAGATACTTGCCGGTGAAGAAATTGAAAATCAGCATGGCCGTTTTTTTCTGGTCAGCGATGTGGTGCGCGGGGCAAGCCGTCACGGCCACCGCAACATTCACGAGGCGCTTGATTTTGACATGA
>CAYOPU010000145.1:0-5627 GCA_964405915.1 uncultured Smithella sp.
CGCCTGCTACCCGTCCAGCGTAACGGGATGCACCAATGACGCTTCAACGGCGACGGCCTCCTGTTATGACAATACCAACCCCTATCCGGGAACGTCCGGTAACTCAACGGCCAAATTCAAAGCCAGCGCCAACGATCCCGGTTATCTGGATCTGTCCGGCTATGCCTTCCTCGCCGGCGATGCCGATCAACTGGTTGCGTCCGTGAAAGCCGCCATGAATATCATTCGGGAAGCCACGTATTCCTTCTCGCAGGCCTCGATCCAGTCCTCCCGGACCGCGGATGAGAACTTCGTCTATGAAGGATCCTTCCAGCCCGTCAACGACCCCTTCTGGTTCGGGCACCTGCGGAAGTATCAGATCCTTGCCGCCGATGTTGTGGACGGCAGTGGCAATGTTACCGCCACCGCCGGTTCTGTCGGCGCCATGCTGCTGGATGCGGGAGAGGTTCTCAAAGCAACCGCCTATACCGACAGGGTGGGCAAGATCAAGACCTATGTCGGCGGCTCCCTGGTCGATTTTTCAACCAGCATCAGCAAAACCTATTTTGATGTGTTAACCGATGCGGAACGGGATGCCATTGTCGGTTACCTGTACGGCGATCCGATATACAATCTGGACAACTGGAAGCTGGGCGATGTTTTCCGGTCCACACCCATCACCATCGGAACGCCATCGGCTTTTTTTGAAGACAAACGGGATGCCAACAATGCCTTCGCCACCCACCGGACCAATCACGAAAGGTCGTCAGCCAATGGTTACCGCCTCATTGTTTCCGGGGCCAACGGCGGGATGTTCCACGCTTTCAAAACCGGTAATATGACGGAAGCGTGGAGCTTCGTTCCCCCCAATCTTCTGTCGAAGCTGAAAAATATCGTCCATTCGGCGCATCCCACCGCCCTGATCCACCAGTATTTTGTCGATGGCCCCGTTTCCGGCGCCGACGTCTGGTGGCTCACCAGCGGCTCGGATGCTTCCGGCAAGACCAAAGTGGCATCGGACTGGAGGACCATCATTGTCTTCGGAGAGGGCAGGGGAAGCACGGACCGTCTCTGGAGTTCTTCCGTATCCTGCGATTCCGGCTTGTCCGCCACGTACAGCGCCACCTACTCTAATTACTGCGGCTATTACGCCCTGAATCTGACCAGTTCGCTGAGTCCGGCGTACCTGTGGCGTTTGAACACTTTCGATGCGACCACGCAGGCGCCCTACATGGGGGAATCCTGGAGCAAGATGATGATCGGCCGCGTCCTGACAAAAACCGGGTCCACGGAAACGGAAAAATGGGTGGGCTTTGTCGGCGGCGGCTACAACGCGAACGCCTGTGCCAATAATTCTTGCGCCGACACGAGAGGGAAAGGCTTCTTCGTCGTGGATTTGAGCGATGGTCATATCCTTTGGAGCATGACCCATACAACCGGAACGGCTTCGAATACCCGCCATCCGAGTATGCGCTACAGTCTGCCGGCGCCTCCCTCCATTGTGGATTACGATAATGACGGGTTCATCGATACGGCCTATATCGGCGATCTGGGCGGCAACATGTGGCGTTTCAAGTTCTGTACGAAGGCCCTGCTCGATGCCGGAAACTGTACCACCGCCAATTGGACCGGGGGGATCTTTGTTGATTCCTCCAGCGGTTCCATCCGGCCGATCCATACCGGCGCCGCCGTCGCAAAAGATGCCAGCGGGAATACGTGGGTTTTCTACGGCACGGGAGATAAAGTGGATCCCACGGCGCCCAACGCCCAGGAGTATTTTTTTGCTGTCAAGGATCTTGACCGGACATCGGTAATCAACGGCTTTAGTGATATCGATCTGATCAATTCGACCGGCGATACCTATGACGCAGGCAGCAAGCCTCTGGGGTACCGCATCGCTCTGCCCGGCGGAGGCCAGAAGATTCTGGCGGAACCGACCATATTCGGCGGCGTTGCCTATTTCACCAGCTTTACACCCGGCAATTCGAATGACCCCTGTGTTCAGTCAGGAGAGGCAACGCTTAACGCTGTCAATATGACAACCGCCGCGGGTATCTTTACAGGAGAAACGAATCCCCGCCAGATGGTCATCGGCAGCGGGATGGCCTCGTCACCCATCATCTCTCTGGCGCCGGGAGGGACCGGATCGGCTGCGGCACAGCTTTACATTACGGTCAGCGGCGGCGGTCTCAGCTCGGCAAGCACCCAGAAACTGGAGTTTAATGTGCCCGGGGTGACCAACCGGACGGGTCTGCTCTATTGGAGGGACAGGCGGGTCCGGTAACGGCGGTTCGAAAACGGTTGCGTTAAAAACAGGCAGTTTTACTTCTGATGACAAGCGGCTGATGAGCAAAGCCGCTTGTCATTTTTTATACCAAGTTGCATTCATAAGGATAACGAATAAATGTAGTCCGAACCTTTAGGTTCGTGTGTTCAACGGGTCTAATAACTTTTGATAGCAACTTGGTATTATTTTCCGCTGATGTTTGCCGAGGCTTTCAGGCCGGCGATGGTTTGCGCGTAATCGGTTTTGCCGAAAACCGCCGCTCCCGCAACCAGGACATCGGCGCCCGCCCGGGCGATGGAAGCAATGTTTTGCGGATTGACGCCTCCGTCCACTTCCAGCAGGGGTTTTTGCGGCAGTTTTGCGATCATGTCGCTTGCCCGCTGAATTTTGGACAGGGAGCTGGGAATAAACTTCTGCCCGCCGAAACCGGGATTAACCGACATGATTAACAACAAGTCGATGCCGGGGAGAATCTCTTCCATGGAACTAAGCGGTGTTGCCGGATTCAGGGAAACGCCGGCTTTTTTCCCCAGCTTTTTAATCCATTCAACGGTGCGATGCAGGTGACGGGCCGCTTCGACATGAACGGTGATGTAGTCCGCGCCGGCGTCGGCAAAAGCTTCAATGAAATTGTCCGGGTTGTTAATCATCAGGTGCACGTCAAAAGGCAGCTTCGTGGCCTTGCGCAGCGCCGCGATGATGGCGGGCCCCATGGTGATGTTGGGGACAAATTGTCCGTCCATGACATCCACATGAATCCAGTCCGCGCCGGCTTTTTCCACAGCGATGATTTCTTCAGCCAGTTTCCCGCCGTCGGCGGACAAAATCGAAGGGGCGATGAGTTTCATGGGCATTCTCCTTAAATAATGAATTCAACTATATCAAAGTCTCGTTACTGTCAACCGGCACGATAGTGGATGGTTGATAGTGGATAGAAGAACTTTGACCATTCACCATCCACCATCCACCATGCACTATCCACTATTCACTCCTTTCCCCTTGACACTGGCGCGGAAAAAAATAAATATGCCCCCATGAGAATACTCTACAACATTCTTTTGCTGACCGCCGCGCTTCCGGGACTTTTATTTTTTTTCCTGAAGATGATGATCACCGGCAAATATCGCAATAGTTTCATCCAAAAACTGGGCGGCCGGCAGGGGAAAATTCTGGATGCGCTCAAAGACGGCAAACGGATCTGGATTCATGCCGTATCGGTCGGTGAAGTGACGGCTGCCGCGCCGATCGTTTCGGCACTGAAAGCGAAAAGGCCGGACGTGCAGATTGTCTTCTCCACATCCACCGAAACCGGCCAGGGGATGGCGCAAAGACTGGTCAAAGGGGCGGATGCCTTTATCTATTTTCCCCTGGATCTGCCGTTTGCTGTTGGCAAAACGCTCGGACTTGTCCGGCCGGATGTCTTTGCGCTGGTGGAGACGGAACTCTGGCCGAATTTTCTGGCTGCCTGCCATCGGCGCGGCATTGCATCGCTGATGCTGAATGGCCGGATTTCCCCCCGCTCTTTTTCCAAATATCAAAAGACCCGCTTTTTCTGGCGGCAAGTTCTTGGAAATATAGCCGCAGCCGGGATGATCTCCGATATCGACGCGGCAAGACTTTCCAGCATCGGCATGGATGAAGGCCGCATCAGGGTGCTGGGAAATGCGAAGTATGACGCATTGGCGGCGATGGCCGCTCCGGCGCTGCACGATGACATTGCCCGCCGGTTTAATGTTCGCAAAGATGAAAAATTTCTGGTGGCCGGCAGTACACATCCCGGGGAGGAAGAGGTTGTGATCCGGGTTTACAAAGAGTTGCTGACGCGTTACCCCGACTTCAAATTAATCCTGGTGCCACGGCATATTGAACGCATAGGCGATATCACAGGTCTGCTGAAGGAGGCGGGTTTCAAAAACATCATTGCCGCAAGTGAAATCAATAACGGACGACAACGCCGGGATGAAAGCGTCATGGTTGTCGATGTGATCGGCGAGCTCTTCAAGGTTTATTCCCTGGCGACGGTTGTCTTTTGCGGCGGTTCACTGGCGCCGAAAGGCGGCCAGAATATTCTCGAGGCCGCCGCCTGGGGCAAGGTGATTTTTTACGGCCCGTCCATGGAAGATTTCAGCCAGGAAGCCGCGCTCCTGGAAGCGGTTGGCGCCGGTATCCGCATCAACAACGCTCAGGAACTGCTGCAGGGTATTTTGCAGGTGCTTGGTAATCCCCAGGACGCTCAGAAGCGAGGCAAACGCGGCCAGTCGGCTCTGCGCGCGAATATGGGCGCGGCGGAGCGTTATGCGGAGATGGTGATCAGGTTTCTAGAGTGAAAAGTGACTGGTAAAAAGTCAAAACTTTAAACGGATGTTATCTTGACAGCCGGCGAAAAAGTGGTAAAAATATGGCGACTTTGACATCCCGGGAGGATTTGTATGTTGAAAAAATATGAGGCGCTGAGTGAACAGGTTAATCTGACCAGAATTTTAATGGCCAGGTCGGTGATTTACAAGTATCTCAACCGGACAAACCTGACCTGCTATTCAGAACTGTCCCGTCTTCTCGGCTGTGAGGCCTTCGTCAAGCATGAAAACCATCACCCGACCGGATCTTTCAAAATCAGGGGAGCACTCAATTTTTTTCATCACATGTCCAAAGAGGAACTGGAAACAGGCATCCTGGTGGCGACGCGCGGCAATCACGGTCTGGCGATGGCCTGGGCGGGACAATGGTTCCATGTGCCCTGCACGGTTGTCGTGCCGGAAAACAACAATCCGGAAATCAACCGCATCATCGAAAGCTATGGTGCGGAAGTCATTGTCCACGGGGAAGACTTCTATGATGCCCAGTCCTATTGCGAAGAGCTGGTTGACAGCGCCGGGTATTATTATGTCAAGCAGGGCAACGAACCGGAAATCCTGAACGGTCTGGCCACGATGGGGCTGGAAATTCTGGAGGATCTGCCGGACGCGGATACCATCATTTGTCCGATCGGCGGCGGCACGGGCTGCGCCTCGCTTTTGAAAGCCGTCCGCGCCATCAATCCCGTAATCGAGATCATCGGCGTCGAACCGCAAAATGCCCCGTCTTTTTATGATTCCTGGAAAAAAGGAGAAATCGTCACCCTCGATGACGCCCATACGGTTGCGGACGGACTGGCGGCAAGAAGCGCCTTTCAACTGCCGTATGTCATTCTCAAAGATACGATCAATGACGTCGTGCTGTTGACCGAGGACGAAATCCTCGAAGGTATTCGCCTGGCGTTAACCGCCACGCACAACCTGGCCGAGGCCGCGGGCGCCGTTTCGTTGATGGCCGCTTACAAAATAAGAGAAAGGCTTGCCGGCAAAAAAGTGGTCATGATTCT
>CAYOPU010000146.1:0-5498 GCA_964405915.1 uncultured Smithella sp.
TGCCATGCTTTTTGATATTGGTATCCGATTTTTTAGGGTCCCATTCAAAATTCATGAGTTATCTTATCATTATTTTCATTAATTTTCTATGGTCTAACAATGAACCAGCAAAATATAGGGACTCTGAAAATAATCGCTGTTAAACCCGGTTCGGTCGAGTCTTTTTTAACGCGGCCGAACATCAGCAGTATGCAGCGTTTACTCGTTTCCACGGGCTGCGCCATGAGCGGGCAGGGTGCGCAAGGTTTTTTCAAGCGCCGGGGGAGGATTGATGTGATGCAAAATTCTGGATGCCCGACAGAAAATTTCGGGCATGACAAAATGTTGGTGCGTAAGTAAAGAAGTCGTATGCGGGTCCTGCGGATTCAGGCAGAACAAAATGGTGGTCATTCCCGCATTTTTCAGGCGGGAATCCATGCTTGCTTCCGGTATTATTGAGCTTCGACAAGCTCAGTAACCGTGATTTGATATGGGATGGCTCTGACCTGAAATCCTGGATGCCCGACAGGGAATTTCGGGCATGACAGTTTTTACCTTTGTGCTGGTTTCCAACCTCCAGTTTGGGAACGATGAAAGTCTTGGGAAATCTTAATTACCTTGACCATCTATTTATTTTGCACTATAAGCGCCGCAGTTTACGACATTTGACAGTCATCTGTGGGAGGGAAAAATGAGGGTCATATTATTGGGTGCGCCGGGAGCCGGCAAGGGTACTATCGCCAAGCTGCTGACGGAATTTAACGGTTCCGTCCAGATATCGACGGGTGATATTTTACGCTCTGCCGTGAAAGGGGGTACACCTCTGGGGAAAAAGGCGAAAGAATTCATGGATCGGGGAGATCTGGTGCCGGATTCTCTGATTATGGACATTATGGAAGCCAGATTGCAGGAAGCCGATTGTAAAAATGGATTCATTCTTGACGGTTTTCCGCGAACAATTCCCCAGGCGGAAGAACTTGCTAAACTGCTGTCTAAACTGAACATCCAGCTGGATTTTGTTGCCAATCTGGAGGTGCCCCGTGATGTTATTCTGGATCGTCTGACCACGCGCAGAACCTGCTGTAATCCGGGCTGTCAGGCGATTTACAACATTAAAAGCAATCCACCCAACGCAGACGGCACCTGTACATTGTGCGATCATCAGACCATTCAACGGGATGACGAAACGGAAGAGGCGATCAGCAACAGATTGGAAACATACAATCAGAAAACCGCGCCGCTCATCGGTTTTTATGAAAGAGAAGGGCTGCTGAAAAACTTCCTGTCCCTGATTGCCGATGATACCATTGCCGAAGTGAAAAAGGCTTTGAAAGCTTGAATTCTCCCGAGTTAAATGATCAACTATAAAGAAGAACTGAATCCGGAACAGTACCGGGTCGTTACGGAAGAAGGCGGGCCGCTGCTGGTGCTGGCGGGAGCGGGAAGCGGCAAAACGCGGACACTGACTTACCGGGTGTCCCATCTTCTGGAGTCCGGCGTGCGGCCGGAAAATATTCTGCTGGCCACCTTCACCAACAAGGCCGCCCGGTCCATGCTGAATCGTGTGGAAAGTCTTGGAAATTGCTACACTGGAAAAATCATGGGCGGCACGTTTCATTCCATCGCTCATCGGTTTTTGAGAAGTTACGCTTTCCGCCTGGGGTATCAAAACAGTTTTTCGATTGTGGACAGCGAAGATGCCCGTCAGGTTATTGCATCGGCAATGGCTGAATTAAAGATTGACACCAAGCTGACCAAATTTCCCAAAAACAACATCATCGCGGAAATGATCAGCCTGACGGTCAACACGGGACGCACACTGGAAGAGGTGATTGTATCGCGATACCCTTTCTTTTTGCATTTAAGTCAGGAGCTTCATCAAATTGCCTGTCTCTATGAGCAGAAAAAGAAAGACCTCAATGTGATGGATTTCGATGATCTGCTGGCCAACTGCCGCCGCCTGCTGCGCGAGCATTCCGATATTTTGCAAACGCTTTCCCAACGATTTCAATATGTGCTGGTGGATGAATATCAGGACACCAACATCATTCAGGCGGATATGGTCGATCTGCTGGCCTCCGGCCATCGCAATCTGATGGTGGTAGGGGATGATTCGCAAAGCATTTATTCTTTCCGCGGCGCCAATTTCGAGAACATTATCCGTTTTCCCGAGCGTTATCCCGACTGTAAAATATTCAAACTGGAGACCAACTATCGCAGCACGCCGGAAATTCTGCATCTGGCCAATCTGAGCATCAATAACAATGAAAACCAGTTTCCCAAAGCGCTGATAGCCGTTCGCAATAAAGGAATGAAACCGGTCATGGTCTCCGCGCAAAATGTGTTAAAACAGGCGGATTTTGTCGCACAGAGGATTGCAGAGCTGTCACGCAGCGGCGTTCCCTTCAATGAGATGGCGGTGCTGTATCGCGCTCACTATCACTCCATGGAAGTGCAGATGGAGTTTGTTCGCCGCGACATTCCTTTTGATATCCGTTCCGGCATCCGTTTTTTTGAACAGGCGCACATCAAGGATGTCACGGCCTATATGCGGGTATTGATTAATCCTCATGATGAGCTGGCCTGGCGAAGGCTGCTGATGATGTATCCTAAAATCGGCAAGGTCACGTTTGAAAAAATCTGGAGCCGGCTGGCGAAACAGGATAATCCTTTGGAAACTATGCTGACGGATGCATTTATGAAAACCGTGCCCAAGTCAGCTCAAAATGGCATGGGTCTGTGTCGGAATACCTTGTTGATGCTGTTGTCGCTGGATGTGCCCGACCGGATACCCGAAAAAATCATTGATCTGCTTTTAAACAAAGGCGATTACCGGACGTATCTTCAGGATACCTATTCCGATGCGTCCGCACGTGAAGAAGATTTAATACAATTAGGAAATTTTGCGGCCAAATTTGAAAAGATGGATGACTTCCTTAACGAACTGGCGCTGCTTACCAACATGTCCAAGGAAGAAGAAATTGAGGAACAGCAGGCCGACAAGGTGATCCTCAGCACCATTCATCAGGCCAAGGGACTGGAATGGTCTTATGTGTTTTTGATCTGGTGCGCCGACGGCATGATTCCCCTGCAGCGGGCGCTGAAGGAACCGGGCGGAGAAGAAGAGGAAAGGCGGCTTTTCTATGTGGCTGTGACGCGCGCCCGGGATCAGCTCTACCTGAGTTCACCTGTCCTTGATTACACACGCTCTTCCGGCACGCTCACGTTGAGTCCGTCCCGTTTCATCAGTGAAATAGCGCCCCTGTCGTCAGGAGACGAAAAGCGCCCCTATGAACAATGGACGCTTTTTGACGATTATTAATCAAAGGGATTTGAACCCGAAGCGGATTTTTCTGACCGCTCCGGGTTTTAATTGCCGTTAAGCCCAGACGATCTTCTTAACGTTCTGCAAAGTCGCTTCTTTGATGGGATACATGTCTTCAACAATTTCGCTCGGTTCAAACCAGAGCTTGATTTCTTTTTCCGCATCTTCCGGGCTGGAAGAGGCATGCACAACGTTTTCAAATACACCGCTTGTCGTGATTCTGCCGTAGGCCCCTCTGATGCTGACGGGATTGGCTTTTTCCGGGTCGGTATCGCCGACAATATCCCGGATTTTAACGATGGCGTCTTCCCCCTGATAGACTAAAGCCAGCACCCGGTGGGTTTTGTGCACGTCACCCACGATATACTCAATCAGTTCTTCGAAGAAAGGCTTACCCTTAAGATGTTCATAATGCTTTTCTGCCAGCTCGCGGCTGACATGCACGACCTTTGCGCCCATAATGGTCAATTTTGCTTCTGACAAACGGGAGATCACATTTCCCGTCAGTGACTTCACGAGTCCATCCGGTTTAATCAAGATTAATGTCTGTTGAATAGCCATATACCTTCCCCTGTTAGAGATTCATTTATTTTGCGCGTTACATATCTTAAAAAAAGCGAATTGACAACGATTAATGATATGTTCGACGGCGCGCCGGGGAAGGCATCATCTCATTGACCTTTACGGTGGTCGACGGTGTCCACTGGATATGAAGAACGGCATCCTGCATGAGGAAACCGGTGGGTATTTTTGAATTCCTGTTGACAATACCTGTCATTTTCAGTACCAAGGGATCGCATTTTGCGCCGGTCAGCTGTCTGTTTTCAATACCGGTTGTTATTTTTTTATGAGAAAGGTTTTTAGGCGTTATCATGAAGAATAAACTCGTTGTTTTGATTGCTCAAGCCATAGCCGCCTGTCAGCAAAAAGGTCTGCTGCCGGAAGCGCAGCTGCCTCATATTGAAATTGAAGTGCCGGCCAATCCTGAGCATGGAGATTATGCTTCCAACGTGGCCATGATTCTGGCGTCCCAGGCCAAACAAAATCCGCGAAAGATTGCCCAGTCCATTCAGGAAAATCTGGCGGATCCGGAAGGAATCATCGAAAAAACACAAATTGCCGGTCCCGGTTTTTTGAATTTTCGCATAAAAGACGATTTATGGCGGAAGGTTCTGCAAAATATTTTGGAACAGAAAGAACAATACGGATGCTTGGATATTGGCGGGGGAAAGAAAGTTCAGGTGGAATTTGTCAGTGCCAATCCCACAGGGCCGCTGCACATTGGCCACGCGCGTGGCGCGGTGGTGGGCGATGTGCTGGCCAATTTGCTTGGGGCAACCGGTTATGCTGTTTCCAGAGAATATTACATCAATGATGCCGGCAATCAGATGAACAACCTGGGAATATCCGTGCTTCACCGCTACCGGGAAGGCCTGGGTGAGAAAATCGATTTTCCGGAGAACTGCTATAAAGGCGATTATATTAAGGAGATATCTGCTGATATTATTCGCAGGGAAGGCAATCGCTATTTGACGGAACCTGAAGCGGAAACGGTTCCGTATTTCAACGCCATTGCGGGTAGTGTTATTCTGGAAGAAATCAAGCAGGATTTAAAGGATTTCGGCGTGACGTTCGACTGCTATTTCAGCGAGAAGGAATTATACAAAGATAATGGTGTGAGCGATCTATTGTCTTCTTTGCAGAAACAGGGCTTTATTTATTCGGACGGCGAAACGTTATGGTTTAAAACGACGGATTTTGGTGATGAAAAAGACCGTGTCGTCATCCGTAAAAACGGCGATCCGACTTATTTTGCCGCAGATATTGCCTATCATCAAAATAAATTTACCCGTGGTTTTGATATGCTGATTGATATCTGGGGCGCGGATCACCATGGCTATATGCCCCGCCTCTGGGCCGCGATTCAGGCGCTCGGGCACGATAAAAACAATTTGAAGATTATTCTGGTGCAATTGGTGAATTTGCTGCGGGCAGGCGAGCCGGTGGCGATGTCCACACGATCCGGCGAATTTGTGACGCTGCGGGAAGTGCTTGACGAAGTGGGAAAAGATGCGGCCCGCTATAACTTTCTGATGCGCCGGTCGGACAGCCATCTGGATTTCGATCTGGAAGTGGCTAAAAAGCAATCCAATGAAAATCCTGTTTTCTATGTCCAGTATGCGCATGCCCGAAT
>CAYOPU010000147.1:0-5458 GCA_964405915.1 uncultured Smithella sp.
CGTGCTTTTAGATAGGTGATCGGTTTTATATCTTTTGAAATATTCATATACTACCTCCAGTCTTTATATGGTACTATAAACGGACTGGTATTGAAAGCATTTATTTGTGCCAACGGAGAAATTACCGGCGCGAGGAACGAGCGTCCGGTGGATTGATTGGTTCGGCAATTCGTTCTCTTGAATCCTTTATGGCCTGCAGAATATCTTTAGTGGTCGCTTTGGTTTTTATACCGGGTATTGCAAAAGGCGACCGGGATACTTTTTTGAAGGCAATTGTGAATACTTCACCGCCACGCCTTTGTATAATCACATCTTCCTCGCGGGCGATATTAAGAATCTCGGCGAAACGCTGTCTTGCTTCCGAATAAGTATATACTTTCATAAACTCACTCCATAATTTTAATGCCGATTTTTCTGGCAATCTCTCTCATCTGCCTATCGAGAGTTAATAAGGGGCTTCGCTGGCTAAGAGCGCATTCTAAAAAATAGGCATCGTATGCATAAGTATTGTGTTCTATGGCGATCTTCAATGCCGCCGCAATATTAATGCGTCGCAGGTCAACTGGAATATGCGCAATCGAATCCCATGCTAAAATAGCCTCATCGGCCAGTAACGTTCTTCTTTTTACCATTGCCGTCAACGCATTGCCAATTTCAAAGGGCAACACTTCCGGTGCAACCAGATCATGTCCCTCTGTCAGCCTGATTACTAATTTCTTTTCAGGCTCATTGAGAGCTACCGCTATAAAAGTATTTGTATCAGCAATAATTTTCATGAGTACAATTGTACACGAATGATTCGATTTTTTCAAGCCGAAAAGCTGAACGAAAAAATCAGCCGGAGCGCAGCGATCGGGTGTATTGCCTTTGTTGGCATTTATTATTTCAATGCGATAAGTCTCTGCAGAAGAATATCCTCAACATTTTGCCGGGAATCCAGAACAGATAAAACATAAACGCTGTCTTCCGATACTCTATACATTACGCGCCATGGCCCGATAATGAGTTCACGATATAATGTGATTCCCTGATTTTGTAATTCCGGAACCATTCGTCCCCGATCAGGAAATGCATTAAGGCTTTCAGCTCTTTTTCTTATTTCACTGAATATTCTACTTGCTTGCAGGGGATTTTCTCCGGCAATATATTCAATAATAGACACCAGATCATTTTCCGCAGTTTCCGACCACCATACGTTATATGATTTCTTCATGCGATTTTTTCTTTGAGAATACTTTCAATTTTAGAAAATACTTGATCCTGGGATTTGAGTTTTCCTTTTTTAATATTTTCTTCGCCCTGAGAGAGCAGCTTGAGTATACCAATAGCATTTCTCATGTTTTCATAGCTCTGTGGATCTTGGAGAACCGCCTTGGGTTCGCCATTTTGCGTGATGAGCACGGGCCGATGAGTTGCATTGATTTGCTTTAACAATTCAGGTGCACGTGCTTTTAGATAGGTAATCGGTTTTATATCTTTCGAAATATTCATATAATACCTCCAGTCTTTATATAGTACTATAAACGGACTTGTTTTGAAAGTATTTATTTGAGCCTATCAACGAAAAAATCAGTTGGAGCGTAGCGATCGGCTGTAGCGACGGGTTAGAGCTCCGCATCTTCTCTTCTTCGAAATGATTCAAGTTCCCACTGTGCCAGAGAGTGACCTTTCGCGCTGGCAAGTTTTTTCAATTCTGCTATCGCTTGTAAATACTCGTCAACAGAGTCACTACTTATCCAGTTGTACTTTATGCCAGCGATGTCTCGAATGATACCGTCAATAGGACAATGAGGAGGCTCAGGACAAAGCCCAGCGGTCCAGAGGTATTTCAAGTGAACATTAATGAGCTTTTGAGTAACACCAATCCTGAATCTGCCCTGGTGCAGGTAGCGCGATAATTTCCTTGAAAGTTCCGAAGAAGCATCAGTAATGAAAACAATATGTTCATCTTCAGAAACTTCTTTTTGAGAATACCTAGCCTCCACGGCAGCCAAATGATCCCGTAAAACTTTTTTTGCTTTGCTTCTTTGAAATACCTTTGTCTCTTTGTTGTAAATGGGATACTTGTCGTCGCGCGCAGACAAAGCGGCTTTGAGAGTAAGAATACCTAGCTCATAAGATAGAAACCTTTTCTTATCGTTTTCTTCCATCTTCTTTTATCCTTGCTCTATCGAAAAACTCACCGGAACGAGCCGCAGGCGAGTGATCGGCTGTAGCGTCGGGTTATGTTTTATTCTTTATAATTTTTATTAGCGAGCGTCTATAGAAATAATCTTCAATGTTCATACGGTCCCTAACGGTGGCGGATGAGCCGCAAGCCCCGCAGGACTGAGGGGACGCGAAGCGTTCACTCAGTCTGATGAGCGGCGGCTCTATTGCCTTGATAGGCGGAGCGGGAGCGCAGCCTAGCAAGGCAATAGCGAAGCATCCGCCACCGATAAGCTGAGCGGGAGCTTGCTCCCGATCAGCTTATCAGAGTAATAAGTGGAAAACATTCCGTCATATCAGACCATATAGATGGAAAGATTTTCCACTTATTATGATATTAAGCTACAAAACATGGAAAATAGCCTTTCTGTTTTCCACTTATTACAAATTCGGTTGATACTTTCCACTTATTACGCTATTAAAGGGGCAAATATGGAAAATACGGGTATGTAACCCTTTACCTTATGAGTCCCGCCTTTGCAGGATTCAACTTATAAATACTTAAAATGCTGAACTATTTTAAAATATGAGTCTTACAAATCAACCGAAGTTCTGCCCGAACCAGAATCTTAAATTAATGGACCAGGTCAAAGAGGTCCTTCGGTATCACCACTACGCCTATCGCACAGAGCAGACCTATTGTCAATGGATACTTCGTTATATCCACTACTTCGGCGGTAAAACGCATCCTAAACTTCTCGGGGCGAAAGATATTGAGGCTTATCTCTCCCATCTGGTTACGGAAGGGCAGGTGATCGCCTCGACGCAAAGGCAGGCGCTCAACGCGCTGGTTTTCCTCTATAAACACGTCCTGGACATTGACCTGAAGGAAGAGATTGCCCCGGCACGCGGCAAACGTGCCACAAGTCCCCCCACGGTGTTGACACAAGGTGAGGTTCAGCGCCTTCTTGCCATTATCGAGGGCAAGCCTGCCCTGATGGCGAAGCTGATATACGGCAGTGGGATGAGGTTGATGGAATGTATCCGTCTGCGCGTCCAGGATGTCGATTTCGGACAAAATCTAATTTTTGTCCGGGGCGGCAAGGGAGGGAAGGACCGGACCACCATCCTGCCCAAAAATCTGCAAGACGAGATGCTCAGGCAGATAGCGGCGGTAAAGACTCTCCACCACAAAGATCTTGAAGAGGGCTTCGGAGAGGTCTATATCCCGGATGCCTTGTCCCGGAAGTATCCCAATGCAGCAAGAGAGACAGGCTGGCAATATGTCTTTCCCGCAAAATTGCGGTCACACGATCCGCGTTCCGGTAAAGAAATGCGTCATCACGTTCTTGAATCCGCCCTGCAAAAAGCGGTGAAGCAGGCCGCACAGGAAGCCAAAATCGACAAGAGGGTTGGTTGCCACACACTGCGCCACAGTTTCGCCACGCATATGCTGGAAAACGGGGTCAATATCCGCGTCCTCCAGGAACTTCTCGGTCACGCGGATGTCAAGACGACGGAGATATACACCCATGTCATGGCCCGCGATATACGCAACCTGCAAAGTCCACTGGACCGCATCTGACAGATATTTTCGGAGCATAATTGATGATCTTGCAAAAAGTCACCCAACCCGTCATAACCTTGCAGGTCACTCGTTCTCGCGAATAACCTAATGACCTTTAGGTCATTAGGTTATGTTTTCCCTGCCAATAATCTCTCCGTTGATCCGCATGACGGTAAAATACACCGCCATCATATTGACGATACCGCTATCCAGGCGATGATCTCATTGCCGGATAAAAACGAACAGCACCAGTAAAACAGCAATGACCTGAGCGGCATAAATGCTTAATTTGTGCCTGTGGTAGAATTCAAATGCTTTCTGGATGCGATGAAGCCCGCCTAAAAATCGACGGACAATGACAAGTTTTGGATACTTGTAATTGTCCGAGGTAAAATTTTTTTGAAATGCGCACATGGGGTAAATGGCATAGACATCATCCGTCAGCGACCGGAAGAGGGTGTCATTCACGATATCCTGCCAGGGCTCATAGGCCAGCGTCTCCGCGTAATGCCGGTTTAAAACGTAGGCATGGGTCAGGCTCTGGTAGCTGACTTTTTGTACGCATGGATTATCTGTTTTACGGCTGGAACGGATTAATGCGCCAAGAAGCAGAACTTTCCATTCCGGGTGCTGTTTTAAAAAATCCGTGCAGCTTCTCAATTGTTCCGGATCAAAGCGGTCGAATTCCACATCGTCTTCAAAAAGGACGATATTTTTTGCGCCTGCCTCCAGCCCTTTACGCAGGCACAGCATATGGGATTCATAGATCTGCTGCTCAATGTCGTACAGCAGACGTTCGCCAATTACAAACTCGACCCTGTCCGCCAGACCGACTTTTGAAAATTCCGCAAGTGCGGACTGACGACGGTCTTCACGCTCTTTCAGAGAAATGCAGTAAAAACGATCAAAATAATCCCATACGTTGGTTTCTTTTTCCATGGTATTCTCAAACAATCAGTTTTCCCTGTCGTTTCCTATAGTATGAACCTTTTCCCCTGTCAACCATCAGCATAGAGGTTTGCCATGCAGGCCATAAAAAGCCCCCTGTCCGGATTCGGACAGGGGGCTAAACCTTTGTCGTCTATGAGCCATGAGCTACGAGCTATGAGCTACATGGCCTGTTTTCCTACATTCCCATGCCGGGATATCCGCCACCGGGAGGCATGCCGGGCATTCCGCCGCCTGCGCCCTTCTCTTCGGGTTTGTCGGCAATCATGCACTGGGTGGTCAGAAGCAGTGCTGCAACCGAGGCTGCGTTCTGCAGAGCGAATCGTGTCACCTTGGTCGGATCGATGACACCGGCTGCAATCATATCTTCATAAACGTCCGTGCGGGCGTTGAATCCAGAGGAACCCTTCTTCTCTTTGACTTTCTCGACCACAATGCTGCCTTCGAGGCCGGCGTTGCAGGCGATCATTTTAATCGGTTCTTCAATCGCTTTTTTGATGATATTAACACCGATTTGTTCGTCGCCTTCCAAAGCCATTTTAGCCAGTGCAGGCAGTGTGCGCAGATAAGCAACTCCACCACCGGGAACGATTCCTTCTTCCACGGCGGCGCGGGTGGCATGCAGAGCATCTTCCACGCGGGCTTTCTTTTCCTTCATTTCTGTTTCAGTCGCGGCGCCGACTTTAATGACGGCAACACCGCCGACCAGTTTGGCGAGTCTTTCCTGAAGTTTTTCTTTGTCGTAATCAGAGGTGGTCTCTTCGATCTGAGCGCGAATCTGTTTGACACGGCCTT
>CAYOPU010000148.1:0-5434 GCA_964405915.1 uncultured Smithella sp.
ACAATGCCGTCCACCAGCCCTGCATAGCCATACATAATCCCTGCCTGCATCGCGCTGACGGTATCCTTGGTAATCACGTTTTTGGGTTTACTGAATTCAACGCGCGGCAGTTTAGACGCTCTTTCAAAGAGAGCTTCACTCGAAATCACTATCCCCGGGGCGATACAACCGCCCATGTATTCGCCTTTCGGCGAAACATAGTCAAAAGTGGTTGCCGTGCCAAAATCCACGATAATGGATTCCTGGCGATACTTCTGGTAGGCGGCGACGGCATTAACAATGCGATCCGCCCCCACTTCCCTGGGATTGTCATAAAAAATCGGCATACCGGTTTTGATGCCGGGGCCGACAATCAGCGGCTTGATGTTAAAATACTTAATACAGAGAGGCTCCAGGATGTTGAGCATCGGCGGCACGACACAGGAAATAATAATATCCGTGACCGCTTTGATCTCTTTGGCCTTCATCCGGCTGGATTGGTACAAATTAATAATCAGCACGCCATATTCATCAATCGTGTGATCTATCTCCGTGCGAATTCGCCAATCATGCTGAAGTTGATTTTCATCATAAAGTCCCAGCACCGTATTTGTGTTGCCGACATCAATTACCAGCAGCATAAATCTTTACCTCTTCAATACTCTTGTAAAACCCGAATCAGTTGGTACCCTTCTTACTGATTCTTCAAAATGGTCGCGTCCCCTGCGGAAACCTTCACCTTATCATTTTCAGCGGTCAGAATAATTAAAGAGCCGTCGTCATCCAGTCCAATGGCCCTGCCGCTCACCGCTTCTTCATGAAACATCACCGAAACAGGCTTGCCGATCATCGGCGACAGACTCAGCCATTTTTCCCTGATCGCGCCGAACCCGCTTTGCGTGAGCTCTCTATACCATTTTGACATATTTTCATACAAATGAATTATCAATTTCAAACGTGAAATTTCACGGCCTGCTTCCATAGACAGAGACGTGGCCATCTCTTGAATATCCCGCGGAAATTGTTCATGGTTCAAATTGACGTTCATGCCGACGCCCACCACGACAAAATCAATGGCGCTTCCCGACATCTTCATCTGCGCCAGAATACCGCAGACCTTTTTCCCGCCGATCAGCACATCATTGGGCCATTTGAGCTGTGTTTTACCCGGACAGTAATGATCGATAATTTCGGCTGCGGCAACCCCGGCGGCTATCGAAATCTGAGGAGCCCGCGCCGGTTCAAACGCCGGCCGTAAAAGGATGGATGTGTAAATATTGGCGCCTGCCGGAGAATACCAGACCCGCTGCAGCCTGCCCCTGCCTGCGCGCTGGCTTTCCGCAATCAGCGCCGTCCCCTCCGGCGCGCCGGCCACCCCCAGACGAAAAGCCTCCTCATTGGTCGAGCCGATTTCCTGATAATAATGAAGCTGACGGCCGATGAATTTGCCGGCAAGATTTTGTTTCAGGGATTCTTGAGTTAAGTCCATCATGATCTCACAAGAAACTGCGACGCAGCTAACCCTGAACCCTGAACTTCGAACATTGAACCTTCAGTGATATATCCGCCGCCCGGACGGAGTGGGTGAGCTCGCCAATGGAAATCAGATCAACACCGGTTGCGGCAATTTCGCGGACACGCCGCAGATTGACATTACCGGAAGCCTCGGTGAGAGCGCGTCCGGCAATAAAATCGACGGCCTTCTTCATGGCGTCATTCGTCATGTTGTCGAGCATGATGATATCGACGCCGCATTGCAGGGCTTCTTTAACTTCACGCAGATTTCTGGTTTCCACTTCTATCTTCAGTTTCCGTTGCAGATGCTTTCTTTGCGCGGCAACCGCTGCGGTAATGCCGCCCGCGGCTTCAATGTGGTTGTCCTTGATGAGAACGCCGTCGTAGAGGCCGATGCGGTGATTGGTTCCGCCGCCCAGGCGAACGGCCATCTTATCCAGTACGCGCAGTCCCGGAACGGTCTTGCGCGTATCCAGAATTTTCGCTTTGGCGCCGCGCACGGCTTCCACATATTTTGCCGTCTGCGTGGCAATGCCGGACATGCGCTGGAACAGATTCAAAGCGACGCGTTCCGCCTGTAAAATATCTGACAGGCTTCCTTCCACTTCGGCAATGACCGCTCCTTTTGGGACCCGGCAGCCGTCCATGATCATTTTTTTTACTTTGATGTTTTTATTCAGGCATTGAAAAGCTGCTTCAAAAACATCAACACCCGCAACCACAAAATCGTCCTTGGCGACGGCAACCGCCCTGCCCTGTCTTTTCGGAGGGACGGTGGCCTGTGTGGTAATGTCGCCGGCGCCGATATCCTCGGCCAGCGCAGCCTTGATGATGTTTTTGATTTGCGGAGAAACCATCAGCCTTGAATCTCTTTCAATTTCTTCAGCGCGCTCTCCAGGGCGGTAAACTTTTCCTGGAAACTTTTCAGTTTGTCCTCCTCTTTCGCAATAATCTCCGGCGCGGCTTTATCGCGAAAATCGCGGTTGGCCAGTTTTCTGGAACTTTGTTCCAAATCCTTCGTCACCTTGGCCAGTTCCTTCGCAAGCCTTGCTTTTTCGCCGGCAATATCCACAATACCGGCCAGCGGCACGAAGACTTTTGTCGCGCCGACCACGCCGGTCGCCACGCCCCTGGGCTCAACCAGATTGACTTCCACGGTCAGGGATTCGAGATTGGACAGATTCAGAATATAACCGCCGCCGTTTTCAATCACTTTTTTGGTTTGCGTATCGGCGACGGATATCAACACCGCCAGCTTCAGCGATGGCGGAATCCTCATTTCTCCGCGGATGTTCCGAATCGAGGTGATGATTTCCATGAGCATCGCCATCTCTTTTTCGGCCGCTTTATCTCTTGGTGCATCATCAACCACGGGAAATCTGCTGACCATGATGGAATGCTCATCACTTCCATGCAGCGCCTGCCACAGTTCCTCCGTTACAAACGGCATGAAGGGATGCAGCAGTTGCAGCATCGTGCCGAATACTTCTTTCATTGTCCGTTGCGTGGCATGCTTCTGCTCGGGGCTGATCTTGCCGTAGAGCGCCGGTTTGCTGATTTCCAGATACCAGTCGCAGTACTCATGCCAGATGAAGTTGTAAATGGCGGCGGCGGCATCGTTGAACCGGTATTCATCCAGGCTGCAGGTTACATCGGCAATCGTTTCAATCAATTGCGCCTTGATCCATTTTTCCGGCAGTGAATCCGGTGCATTCAAAGAGGCGCTTTCATCATAGTCGGCAAGATTCGTCAGCGTCAGCTTGGCCGCATTCCAGATTTTATTGACAAAAAATTTATAGCCTTCAATGCGTTCCGGCGACATGCGCACATCACGCCCTTGCGCGGTGTAGGCGGCCAGTGTGAAGCGAAACGCGTCTGTCCCGTACTGGTCGATCATCACCAGCGGGTCAATGCTGTTGCCTTTGGACTTGCTCATCTTCTCGCCTTTTTCGTCACGCACCAGCGCATGAAGATAAACATCCTTAAAGGGCACGTCCTTCATGACATAAATCCCCATCATCATCATGCGGGCCACCCAGAAAAACAAAATATCAAACCCGGTAATTAAAAGGGATGTCGGATAAAAGGTTTTGAGCGCCTCGGTTCTATTGGGCCAGCCTAACGTGGTAAAAGGCCAGAGCGCGGAACTGAACCAGGTGTCCAGCACATCTTCATCCTGTTTCAGGGACGTGCCGCCGCAATCGGGGCACCGGTCGGGATCTATGGCGGCGACAATCACTTTGCCGCAATCGCCACAATACCATACGGGAATGCGGTGCCCCCACCACAACTGCCGGGAAATGCACCAGTCGCGGATGTTGTTCATCCAGTCAAAATACGTGGCCTCCCAGGATGCGGGAACGATCCGTGTCTTTTTCTTGGTGATGGCGGCGATCGCCTGCTTGGCCAGCGGTTTGATTTTGACAAACCACTGTTTGGAGACCATCGGCTCAATATCGGTTTTACAGCGGTAACACTGGCCGACGTTATGCGCGTAAGGTTCGGCGCCCACCAGGTAGCCGCCCTTTTCCAGATCGGCCACCACGCTGGCGCGGGCTTCGTAACGGTCCTGCCCTTTATAAACCCCGCCATGCTCATTGATGATTCCCTCTCCGTCGATGACCGAAATGATTTCCAGTTGATGGCGCTGAGCCATGGCAAAGTCGTTGGGATCGGAGCCGGGGGTGATCTTCACCGCGCCGGAGCCGAAATCCATAGTCACGTAGTCGTCGGCAATCACGGGTATTTGTTTATTCATGAGCGGCAGGACAACGAATTTGCCAATCTTCTCCCTGTAGCGCGGATCGTCCGGATGAACGGCCACGGCCGTATCGCCCAGCATCGTCTCCGGCCGGGTGGTGGCCACGATGATTTCTCCGCTGCCGTCCTCGTAAGGATATCGGATGTTCCACAGGAAGCTTTGATCGGTTTTGAATTCCACTTCCAGGTCGGAAATGGCGGTGTGGCAGCGCGGACACCAGTTGACAATGTAGTCGCCCTGGTAAATCATGTCCTCGTTGTAAAGCCGCACAAATACTTCCCGGACGGCTTTGGAAAGGCCTTCATCCATGGTGAAGCGTTCCCGGTCCCAATCGCAGGAACAGCCGAGGCGTTTCAATTGATTGATAATCACACCGCCGTATTTTTCTTTCCATTCCCAGACGCGGGCGATAAATTTTTCACGCCCCAGATCATGGCGGGATAGTCCTTCTTTCCTTAATTGCTGCTCCACCACATTTTGCGTGGCGATCCCCGCATGGTCCATGCCCGGCATCCACAGCGTGTTATAGCCCTGCATCCTTTTGAAGCGGATGATGACATCCTGCAGAGTGTTGTTGAGCGCGTGTCCCATGTGCAGCATTCCGGTCACATTCGGAGGCGGGATGACAATGGAAAAAGCGGGCGCTTCGCTTTTGTCGGAAGCGTGGAAATACTTATTTTTCAGCCAGTAATCGTACAATCTTTTTTCGGCTTCGGCCGGTTCAAACGCTTTGCCTAACTCTTTTGTCGCCATGAAATACCAATCTCCTCTTCCTGAATCAAATAAAAAGGGCTTGCGCCCTTTTCGACTTCCATGCTGTCCTTGTTCAAAACATGAGGCGGAACACAAAGCATCCCGCCTCATGGATAACCTTCCCAGCCTTCATTAGTTAAATTTCAGTTCCTCTTTCAGTTTGCGGATCACCAGAAGAGCATCCACACCGGCCACGGACTTCAGCGGCGCAAATTCGCCGCTGGTCATGTCGGCGCCCATGATACCGCGCGATGTCACCACCATGACGGCATTGAAATAAGGCAAGTCCTCCCGCAAATCGGGAAAAAGTGATTTTGAACCGATAAACTTGGTAGCCAATGCATTATCGCCTGTCACCTTCATTAAAATATCTTCCAGCATCATGGCGTATTCGGCGCGGTTCAAGACTTCGTCCGGCAGGAAGCT
>CAYOPU010000149.1:0-5419 GCA_964405915.1 uncultured Smithella sp.
ACAGTGGCCATGCCTTTGTCAACAAACTCTTGTTTGATGTCCACCATGACAGCCTTCAGGCCGGCCATTGCGCATACTTGGGCGATGCCATTTCCCATAGCGCCTGAACCGATTACCGCAATTTTCTTGATATCATCTAGCTTCATTGTCTTCCTCCTTGGATTTATGATAAGAATTTAGGCAGCAATTCTTTTTTTGGGTGCAGGAGTATAGGTAATTGAAGACGCCTATGTCAAGCGAAAAAGAATTCAGTAAAAAGGATTTCCAGTGAAGCCTTATTTTTCTATTTCAAACATCGATTTTTCCGCGCCGCAGACCGGGCAGGCCCAGGAATCGGGAATATCTTCAAACCGCGTGCCGGGAGCGATACCGCTGTCCGGGTCGCCCTGATCGGGGTCATAGACATAACCGCAGACGGAACAGACGTAACGCAGGGCTTTGCCTGCCGGTTTGGCGGCAGCTGCTCCTTCGTCAAATGTCGGAGCGGTTTTGGGAGATTTACCCCCTTTAACATTTTGGTAATAAGCATATGTCATGGGTTTGCCTTCGCCCGTCAGATCCGCTTCGACAACTTTGCCTGTAAATATGGTATGCGTCCCACAATCCAGTTCGTCTTCCACTTCCGCTTCAATAAATCCCAGAGAATAGTCCAAAACGATGGGCAGACCGGTAACGCCGGATTTCGTTTTGATATCTTTGAGTTTATCCACATTGCGGCCGCTTTTAAACCCGAACAGACCGATAAAGGTCATGGGCGCTGCTTCCGTCACGATCGAAACCGTAAATTTCCGGCTGCTTTTGATTAATTCATGCGTGTAATTTTCTTTATTGATGCAAATGGCCAGGATGGCGGGTTTGGATGTCACCTGCACGATGGAATTGGCAATCTGACCGTTGAATTTGCCGTTTTGACCGGATGTGACAATATAAACGCCGTAACTGATGTTATGAAAAGCTGCTCTGTTCATTATTTTTTCCTCTTTTCCAGGGTGATTTTGCGGGTAATCCTATAGCTGAATTTTATTTTTTGCGCTATGAAATTTTTTTGGGGCTTTTTCTTTTGACAAATGCCGGATTCTCCGATAGGGACTTCAAGCATTGGAGATTTTGAACTTTTCTCCGACCGGGAATATGAGTGTCGGATCATTTGATGTGGTTTGTCGGGCTTAGGACAGGTTTTGAACATTATTAAAAAAGCGGCTCTTTATTTAGCCCGGACGAAATACTGCAAAACCGCTATTGAGGATCGCGCCGATCTGTCGGCCCTTCGGGAAAAACCGACGCCCAAACTGATTGCAGGCCTCAGCCTGATCGCGTTCAGCTATATGATCGGTTTGCCGACGACACTGGCAGTGACTGCCATTGTGGGGCGGATGAAGGGACCGCTGTCGGGTGTCATCGCAGGGGGGGTGATCTATGCGGTCTCCACAATCCTGTTTTTCATCGGCATCAAAATGGCAGGGGAAAAATATTTTCATCTTTTTTCCCGCTGGCTGATCCGGGTTGTGTTGGAAAAAATTCTCGGAGACGATATCCGGACGCCTGTCGAACCCGGTCCGGACAGGGGATGTTTGAAAGATTGAAGCGTTTTAAGCGCTGTATTAATTATATTGAGGTGGTCCATGAGTGCAGGAGAAGAAACAATCCGTGAACTAAAAGTGAAAATTATTGAAACGCTGGGATTGCTGGATGTTACTCCCGACGATATTAAAGATGATGATCAGCTGGTCGGCGGCGACACGGGCATAGATTCCATCGACGTGCTGGAACTGGTTATGATGATTGAAAAGGATTACGGCGTAAAAATTGAGAACAAGGAACTGGGCGTCAAAGTATTCGCTTCGGTTCGCACGCTGGCGACTTTCATTGTGCAGTCACAAAAACCGAGGGCCTGATCTTGGCCGCGGACGGATGCCCTCATGATTTTATTGCTACTCAGAGCCTGATGGTTTCATGAAGAAAATATTGCTGATTTCCGCCAACAGGATGAAAATGCCCTATCCGGTTTATCCGCTGGGGCTGGATTATGTGGCGGGTGCGCTCGATTCCCGTTATGAAACGAAAATTCTGGATATGAATGTGTTTCCCTCCCTTGATGCCCTGGGGGAGCAGGTCCGGCAATTTGCGCCGGATTATATCGGCCTCTCGATACGCAATATTGATAATACCGACACCATGAACAGCCGGGGCTTTCTTGCCGACTATCAGGAGCTGATGCGGATGATTCGGGAAAATTCGCCGGCGGTCGTGATTCTGGGGGGGAGCGGCTACACGATTTTCCCCGTGGAGTTTATCCGCGCGCTGGATGCGGATTATGGCATCGCCGGAGAAGGAGAAAGATTTCCCGTGTTGCTGGACGCGCTGGAAAACGGCGCGGATATCAAGGCAATTCCAGGTGTTGTGACCAGACAAACTGTATCCGTTCCTTACCGGGCCTGGGATGGAGAGATGCATCGGGTGTTTGATCCGGATGCCGCCCATACGGAATATTACCGGTCTTACGGCGGTATGCTCAATTTGCAGACCAAAAGGGGCTGTCCCTTTCGTTGCAGTTACTGCACCTACCCCCACATCGAAGGCGGCAGGATGCGGTATGTCGAGCCGCAAGAGATTGCGAGGCAGGCTCGCCAACTGCAGGAGGCCGGCGCCAAATACATTTTCCTGACGGATTCGGCTTTTAACGCGAGTTACGAGCACAGCCTGCAAGTGGCCCGGGCGTTTATGGACGGCGGGATCGCCATCCCCTGGGGAGGATTTTTCGCGCCGACCGTTCCACCGGAAGATTATTATCAAAAGTTGGCCCAGGCAGGTTTGACGCATGTGGAATTCGGTACGGAATCGATGTGCAACGCCATGCTCGGCCGTCTGCAAAAACCATTTGCTGCCGCTGACGTCTTCCAGGCGCACCGGAAGGCATTGGCAGCCGGTTTGCATATCGCTCATTATTTTTTATTAGGCGGTCCCGGCGAAAACGAAGAAACGCTGCAGGAGACGTTAAGGGGCGTCGATCAGCTGGACCGCGCTGTTTTTTTCTTCTTTTGCGGCATTCGCATTTATCCGCATACAGACCTGTTCGATACGGCGCTCCGCGAAGGCCAGATCAGCGCATCGCAGAATTTGCTGGAACCTGTTTTCTACCGGTCTCCTTTTATCTCCGCAGATGAAATCGTCAAAAAAGTCGAATTCCATGCGGACAACCGGTTGAACTGGCTTATCGGCGCGGGGGAAAGCAAGGCAACCCGGATACTGCCCAGATTATACGCCCGGGGTCATACAGGGCCATTGTGGGAACATCTGATTCCAGAATGATGGATCAATGAAAGGTCATATGCCGCAGTTTCATCGGGGCGAAATCACGGGTTTATTGCTTCTGCTTGCCGCCGGCGCAACTTATTTTATCCATCCCCTGCCGGCGGCTGCCCTTTTGCTTTTTTATGTCGTCTTATGCGTGAGCGCCTGTTTCTTTCCCCGGATGAACTTTTTGGGGCCGGTGATCCGCCGGGGCCGAACAGGGAAAAATAGCGTTGCGCTTACCTTGGACGACGGCCCTTCTCCGGTTATCACCGGAAAAATTCTCGATCTGCTTGACCGGTATTCCGTGAAAGCCACTTTTTTTGTTTCAGGGGTCAATGCCGCACAATATCCTGAAATTATTAAAGAGATTATCCGGCGGGGGCATGGCATCGGCAATCATTCCATGAACCATGATCCGTTTGTCATGTTGAAGTCTTACCGCGTCCTTTATCGTGAGGTGTCTGAAGCGCAGCGTGTTTTGCGCGAACTGGGCGTGGACACGCTGGTTTTCCGTCCGCCGGTCGGCATCATCAATCCGAAACTTCTTTCCATATTGAAAAAATTGGGGCTGATTTGCGTAACCTTCAGTTGCCGGGCGCTGGATGCGGGCAACTTCCGTGTTCAGAATCTTGCCGGCAGAATTCTAAAAAAAGTAAGACAGGACGATATCATCCTGTTGCATGATACGCCGCCGCGTCGCGCCCAAGATCATGCCGTTTTCATGCAGGAATTTGAAAAAATTCTGACGGGAATTCATGACAAAGGATTGTGCATTGTTCCGTTGTCCGAGTTGATCGGCAGGAAAATTATGAACCTGAAGCCACCGATTTGAATGGTTTTCCTCTTTTTTTAAATTGCCACTTAACCGGCGGAAAAAGATTTTGATTGAAAAAACAAACAATGATATAGGTTTTAGATGTTTACCTGCAGGCGAGTTATAACCTGAACTGACGGGGGAAAAGTTTTTGATCAATCGCTGGAAATTGATCAATGAAATCGAAAAGATTGAACCTGATATCATTGAAGCGTCGGGTTTGGTGCCTGAAGACTGCATCTGGTTTGCCGGGCACTTCCCAGGCGAACCGATTTTGCCGGGCATTGCGTTGATCTATACGGTTTATGACGCTATAGAGAGGAGCGAACAGGATAGAGGCCAATCTGTCAACTTCTCTTTTTTGAAAAGAATAAGATTTACCGGTCCTGTCCGGCCGGGAGATAAGTTGCTGCTGAGTCTTACCCGTGAAGATGGAAATGAAATTATCTTGTTTCATTTTAAAGTGGCGGTTCAAGAAAACACCGTTTGCAGCGGACTTATGGCTGTATCAAAGGACATAAGAGACAAAAAAGCTAAATAAGGAGGATTGGAATGCCTGAAACTCAGGATATAAAGGGCATTGTACGGCATGTAGCTGAAATCATTATCGAAGAGCTGAAGCTTGAAGATGTGACCCCGGAGACATTCAATCCGGAAATGGATTTGGTGGACGAATTGGGCATCGACAGCATGGATTTGGCAACCATCGCACTGGTTTTACAGGATGAGTATAAAATTTCGATTGACGAAGATGATTATCCCAAATTAAAAACGGTGCAACTTATTGCTGAATACATTGAAGAAAAACTTGCCGTGAAGCATTAATGCGCGGACATAAGGGATTTGCATGACCATCAGCAGGGAGACATCCGCCGCATCAGGCAAACCGAAATTTTCCGAGTTGCTGTCACATCCGGACGTCAAGGCGCGCTGGGAGAAAGTAAGGAAGTATTTTTTCCTGCGTGAATCCACGTATGATATGAGCAACCGCTGCAACATCCGTTGCGACGGCTGCTATTATTTCGAGGGGGATAAGCAGTTTGCCGTGGAAAATCTCTCCCCCGACGACTGGCGCAAACTGATGCAGGCGGAAAAAGCGCGTGGCATTACCTATGTTGTTCTGGCGGGAGCGGAACCTTCGCTCGTTCCAGAATTGCTGGAGGTTTGTTATGCCGAAATGCCGCTGGGGAGCATTGCGACCAACGGCTTTAAAAAAATACCGGAATCAGTCGGGTATAAAATTCATATTTCCGCCTGGGGAAATGATGAAACCAGTTTAAAGACCAGAAAAGCAAAAAATCTTTTAAAAAA
>CAYOPU010000150.1:0-5393 GCA_964405915.1 uncultured Smithella sp.
TGAACGAATGAAGATTGCTCCAGCAATGAACATCCCAGACAAATCACTCCCCATAATTACATAATTATATGGATTATTAATCCTCATTATTGACCAATAACAAGGATTTTGATATAGAAAACCCATGTTTTTGCCAAGAAGATACGACAATTTGAATACGTTCTTGAAGCCAAACAAAGTTCTGGTCATTTACGGATCACGACAAACCGGCAAGACCACCCTTTTAAAAAAATTTCTTTCCGATAATAAGGATGGTCTCAAATACAGACTCGATTCCGGCGACAATGTGAATACACAAATTATTCTGGCCTCTTCCGACTTCAAAAAAATTCTTGATTACGCCAAGGGCTATGACCTAATCGTCATTGATGAAGCACAGAGAATTAAAAACATCGGCATGGGTCTTAAAATTCTTGTTGACCAGATGCCGAATCTGAAAATCATTGTCACCGGCTCATCTTCTTTTGCTTTGGCCGGACAAATCGGCGAGCCGCTGACCGGTCGGAAAATTACCCTGACCCTTTTTCCTCTGTCGCAAATCGAAATGGGCAACCTTTATAACGACTACGATTTAAAAAGACGCCTGGAGGAATATTTGATTTTCGGCTGTTATCCCGAAGTCCTGACAGCGGAGAATATTGATGAAAAAAAACGCGTTCTGGAAGAACTAACCGGCTCATATCTCCTGAAAGATATTCTGGAATTGGAAAAAGTGAAAAGCTCCAAACTTCTTTTAGACCTCCTGCGTCTTTTGGCTTTCCAAACCGGCAACGAAGTATCGCTTTCCGAATTGGGAAAACAATTGGGAATTGATAACAAAACCATCGCCCGCTATCTGGATTTATTTGAAAAGTCCTTTGTCATCTTCAACCTGCGCGGCTTCAGCCGCAATCTGCGCAATGAAATAACGGCCAAAAGCAAATATTATTTTTATGACAACGGCCTGCGCAACGCCGTCATCGCCAATTTTAATCCTCTGGAACTGCGCGATGACATTGGGAAACTATGGGAAAACTTTCTGGTGATCGAACGTTTAAAAAAGCAATCCTACACCCGGCTTTACTCCAACAACTACTTCTGGCGTACCTGGCGTCAAAAAGAAATAGACTGGGTGGAAGAAAGAGATGGACGATTATTCGGCTATGAATTCAAATGGAGGAGTAAATCCCGTAAAACCGGCGCCGGATGGACAGAAGCCTATCCCGATGCATCCCTGGAAATCATTGACCAGGAAAATTATCTGGAGTTTGTGAAATAAATGAAAATTATAAGGCTGACAATGTGTGATATTAGCGGATTATTATGGTTGACTTTGATACTATTACATCATCTTTTATGGTTGACTTTGTGATATTTTTAATTGCCAGAGACAATTAAATGTTTAAAAGAGCGATAGAAACCTCACTTAAGGAATGGGCGAAACGTGAAAACCGCAAGGCGCTTGTTTTGCGCGGGGCGCGACAGGTTGGCAAAACGACAGCCGTGCAGCATTTTGCGCAAAATTTTCAAGCGTTTCTATATTTTAACCTTGAAATACCGGAAGAACGCAATTTGTTTGAGCGCGCTCAGAATTTTGACGATTTGGCAGCGGCGTTGTTTTTATTCAAGAACATTGCCCGGTCAAATAAGCAGGTCTTAATTTTCATTGATGAAATACAAAATTCACCAAAAGCCGTCGGATGGATGCGTTATTTTCAAGAACGCGCGCCTCAGTGGCATGTTGTTGCCGCAGGCTCATTATTGGAGTCGGCAATAGACCTTGATTTACATTTTCCCGTCGGGCGAGTCGAATATCTTTTTCTGAAACCAGCAACATTTAAAGAATTTCTTGCCGCCTGCGGAGAAGAACAATTGCTCCAGATATTGTCGGATAATAATATTCCTGAATACGCGCACGAACGATTGATGAAGATGTTCCTGTCCTATGCCTTGGTTGGCGGAATGCCTGAAGCAGTCAGCGAGTATGCTGAAAACAGGGATATTGTTAGAGCAAATGCCGTGTATGAGAGGCTTTTACGGGCATATAGCGATGATGCAGCCAAATACGCATCGAGAAAGTCGTTGGTCAATGCCCTGCAGTTTGCCGTGGAAGGCGCTTTTTTACATGCCGGTCAACGCATCATCTTTGCCAAGTTTGGCAAAACAAAATACGGTTCCCGCGAAATGAGCGATGCTCTACATACCCTGGAAAAAGCCATGCTTGTGAAACTGATGTACCCAACAACGGCGGTTGACCTGCCTCTGTTGACAGATAGAAAGAAAGCCCCCCGTTTACATGTGTTGGATACAGGCATGCTCAATTATTTTGCCGGGATTCAAAAAGAGTTCATCAACATGAATGATCTTAATTTGGTGTACCGCGGCATTGTTGCAGAGCATGCGGTGGGACAGGAGTTATCGGCAATCCATACAAGCATTGCCGATAAAGTTGCCTTTTGGGTACGCGAAAAAAAACAGTCCAGCGCACAGGTTGATTATGTCATTCAGCATGACGGATGGATCATTCCGATAGAAGTCAAATCCGGAGAAATCGGACGTCTCCGTTCACTGCACGAATTTATGGATCGTTGCCCCCACGACATTGCAGTGCGGGTGTGCAACACAAGATTGAGAGTGGACAATGTGACAACAATCACCGGCAAGCCCTATCGGCTTTTGAATCTGCCATTTTATGCGATTTCGCAGATACATTCGCAACTTGATCGTATCTGATTGCGTTATGAAACCTCACCCAAACAACTCCGGAGCGAAAATGACAAATAAAATTGAGAACGTCGAAACCATCACGCATGGCCTGGAGCCTATCGCCTTAATCATCCGGGCAAATTATGACGAATCGGGCATTCATTTTTTTACACCCGACAGTTTTTCACAGCAGGTGGCTTACATGAAACACCCGGCCGGTCACAAAATCAGTCCGCACGTTCATAACATGGTCACAAGGCAAGTCCTCTACACGCAAGAAGTTCTCTTCATTCGCCACGGCAGAATAAAAGTCAGGCTTTATGCGTCAAATAAGGAATATATCGGTGAGCGTATTTTATCCACGGGAGATCTGATTCTGCTTTGCGGCGGCGGCCATTCCTTTGAAATGTTGGAAGAAACAGCCATGATCGAAGTGAAGCAGGGACCTTATTCCGGAGAAAACGACAAAACAAGATTTACTGAGGATTGCCAATGATCCCCGTGAACGAGCCTCTCATTGGCTCAAAAGAAATAGAATATGTGAATGATTGCCTGCAAACTGGTTGGATATCCTCCGCCGGGCGTTACATAGAAGAGTTTGAAGAAAAATGGGCGCACTACTGCGGAATGAAATACGGCATAGCCATGAGCAATGGCACAACCGCCCTTCAGGCCGCCTTGGCCTGCATCAATCTGCAACCGGGCGACAAAGTCATCATGCCGTCATTTACGATTATCTCCTGTGCGCAGGCAATCATTTACAATGGCGGCATCCCGTTGCTTGTTGATTGCGATCCCCGCACCTGGTGTATGGATGTCAAGCAAGTCCGTGAAAAGGTTGAATCGGAAATTAAGAAAGGCGACGGTAAACTGAAAGCCATCATGCCCGTCCACATCTACGGTCATCCCGTCGATATGGACCAGATTCTGGAGCTTGCCGAAAAGTATAATTTAGTGATTATTGAAGATGCCGCCGAAGTTCATGGCGCAGAATATATGACCGGACGCAACACGTCACAACCCCATTGGAAAAAATGCGGCGGTCTTGGTCACATCAGCACGTTCAGCTTTTATGCCAACAAACTAATCACTACCGGCGAAGGCGGAATGGTCTTAACCAATGATCCAGTTTATGCCGATAAGGCTCGCTCGCTGCGCAATCTTTGCTTCCTGCCGGAAAAGCGGTTTTTCCACAGGGATCTTGGCAATAATTTCCGTATGACGAATCTTCAGGCGGCAATCGGCCTGGGACAACTGGAGAGGATTGATGAAATTGTCGCAAGGAAGCGCTGGATGGGTCAGACATATACAGAAAAACTGAAAGAAATTAAGAGCATCCAACTGCCGGTGGAAGAATCCTGGTCCAAATCGGTTTACTGGATGTATGGAATCGTGCTTGATGAAAGCGCCGGGATGGATGCCATCCAATTTTCCCGCAAACTCAAGGAAAAAGGTGTGGAGACAAGACCGTTTTTTCTGGGAATGCACGAACAGCCTGTTTTTCAAAAAATGAAACTTTTTCATAATGAAAAATATCCAGAGACAGAACGAATAGCCCAACAGGGCCTGTATCTACCTTCGGGGTTGACGCTTACAGAAAAGCAAATAGACATGGTCTGTAAAACTGTTTGCAAGATTCTCAAATAAGACAATCTTCAGAGGAAGCTAACAGGAGGTAAACCAATGCCGATTGCTGATATTTTCGAAAAAACCGGGCAAACGAAAGCAATGGCGCACCGTGAACACGCTATATTGACCATCCTTGCGAAATTATCGCGTTATGAGTCTGAATCGCACTTTTCGAAAAAAAGTATAACACATCATTAGAGCTCTTTCGCAACCGGCTTGAGCAGAATATAAATTCTGAAAATTTTACAGAAGAAGATGATCTGCTGGATTGGGAATATGCGGATTCTGCCAGAAATTGGTGGGTACTGAAGATGAAGGATATTTAATGTGCTCAATGAGATAGTCGAACAATATAGCGACTTGATCGTATCCTGGAAGATTATCGAATATAATCAGGATGGACCAAACTTGAGGATCAAAACTGAATTCGAATTTAAGGACAGAAGCAGATTCATCGTTAAACAAATTGTTTTAAAAGAACTCAAACTGAAATACGCCTACCATTGTTCAGCGTTCATAAACCAATAAATGATGAACCAGATTAAATTTACTAACCCATCTCCATCTCAACCATCTGTCTTTACCGACTACGCCCGCTATTACGATTTGCTCTACCGGGACAAAGATTACAAAGCAGAAGCCGAATACGTGGCAGGGTTAATTCGAAAATTTCATCCGGCGACAAAAAACATTCTTGAGCTTGGTTCCGGCACGGGAATTCATGCCGGCCTCCTGTCTGAAAAAGGTTATTCTATCGACGGTGTGGAGCGCAGCCCGGAAATGCTGGCTCGCTCCTTGTCCCTGAAAGAAAAAATAAAACCAGAGCAAGGACAACTATATTTTCACCAAGGCGACATCAGAGAAATCCGTTTAGACAAAAGTTTTGATGTCATTATCTCCCTCTTTCACGTCATCAGCTATCAGACAACCAACAAAGACGTGGCAGAAGCTTTCAAAACCGTGCGGCATCATCTGAAGCCCGGCGGTATTTTTATCTTTGACATCTGGTATGGGCCCGCAGTTTTAACCCAGCGTCCCGAAGTCCGCATCAAACGAATGTCTGATGAAAAAATCGAAGT
>CAYOPU010000151.1:0-5361 GCA_964405915.1 uncultured Smithella sp.
CATTCAGTACCCGTGTGCTTTGGGTATTGACGATCAGACCCTCTTCCACCCCGTAAAGGCAGGAAGTGACAATCCTTGTCCGGCTGCCTTTTTGTATTTCTACCACACAAAGACGACACGCGCCGGAACGCGATACCGCTTCATGCACGCAAAGTGTGGGCACCGAAATCCCGGCATTGCGAATGGCTTCCAGAAGCATCGTGCCTTTCTTTGCTGTTACGTTTTTTCCGTCAATAATCATATTTACCATGATGTCTTCCACCTCTACTTCACTTGTATTGCATTGAATTTGCAGCTCTGGATACAGGCGCCGCAACGGGTGCATTTTTCGCTGTCAATGATGTGCGCTTTTTTCTTCTCGCCGGTAATAGCGTTAACGGCGCAGGCTTTCAGGCAGACTCCGCAGCCGGTGCATTTTTCAGTATTAATGCTGTAGGTGATCAGCGCTTTGCAGACCCCAGCCGGGCAGCGGTGGTCTCTGATGTGCGCTTCATATTCATCCCGGAAGTAACGGATGGTGCTCAAAACTGGATTGGGCGCCGAGCCGCCTAAGGCGCACAGTGAACCGTCGGCAATTGCCGCTCCCATTCTTTCAAGAATTTCAATATCCCCTTCGCGGCCGTGTCCGGCGCAAATGTCTTCTAGAATGTCACTCATGCGGCGTATGCCTTCCCGGCAGGGAACGCACTTGCCGCAGGACTCTTCTTTGAGAAATTCCAGGAAGTAGCGGGCGACATCCACCATGCAGGATGTATCATCCATCACGATCATACCGCCGGAACCCATCATGGAACCAACCTCATAGAGTTTGTCAAAATCAACGGGAATATCCAGAAGACGTTCGGGGATGCAACCGCCTGATGGTCCGCCGGTCTGAACGGCTTTGAATTTCCGGCCATTGGGAATACCACCGCCCATGTCGTAGATAATTTCGTAAAGTGTTGTGCCCATCGGGACTTCAATAAGGCCAGTGTTGTTGATTTTGCCGACCAGAGAGAAAATTTTGGTTCCCTTGGACCCTTCGGTTCCGATGGAAGCATACCAATCCGCGCCTTTGTTGATAATCAGCGGAACATTGGCCCAGGTTTCCACGTTGTTGAGAACGGTTGGCTTATCATAGAGGCCTTTTTCCACAGCATGGACGTATTTTGCTCGCGGCTCACCGGCGCGACCTTCAATGGAAGCAAACAATGCCGAGGATTCACCGCAGACAAACGCTCCTGCACCCTTGTTGATGTGAATATCAAACGAAAAATCGGTTCCCAGAATGTTTTTTCCCAAAAGGCCCTTTTTTCTTGCCGCTTCAATGGCCATCGTCAGGTGTTCAACCGCCAGCGGATATTCATTCCGGACGTAAATGTAACCTTCGTGGGCGCCGACAGCGTAAGCGCCAATGATCATTCCTTCGATAACACTGTGAGGATTGCCTTCCATCAGACTTCGATCCATATATGCGCCGGGATCGCCTTCATCGCCATTGGCAATGACATATTTCGGATCACCATGCGCCTTGCGGACGCCTTCCCATTTGACCGCAGCATGAAATCCGCCGCCGCCCCGTCCGCGCAGCCCCGCTTTTTTCACTTCGCTGATCACAGCGTCCGGCGTCATTTCTCCAAGGACCTTGGCCAGAGCCTGATAACCGTCAATGGCAAAATAGTCTTCGATGCGCGACGGATCAATCATCCCGTTTCTACCGAAAACCACCCGGTGCTGTTTTTTGTAGAAAGGTAAATCGTCTTCTCTGAACAGGGCTTTTTGAGTGTCGGGATGACGATAGAGAAGCCTGCTAATCACCTCTCCTTTGGCGATCGTTTTGGAAATGATTTCCGGAACGTCTTCGACTTGAACATGTTGATAAAAATATTTGTCGGGGTGAATGATCACCATGGGGCCTTTTTCGCAGAATCCCAAACATCCGGTGGCCAGCACATCCACATCCATGTTTTGTTTCTTGAATTCGGCCTCGAAAGCTTCTTTGACCTGAACGCTTCCGGAAGCCCGGCAACCTGTTCCGGCGCAAATGGCGACGAACTTTTTTTTCGGTCCGTAGTACAGGGTCAGGTTATCGAGAATCTGGCGGGCTTGAGTATCGGGATTTTCTATCATGGCTTGGCCCCCTCTTCATTGATCTTTTTGATGATTTTATCGACTTTATTAATGGTGACCTGGCCGTGGTAGTCGGTGTTGATGACGACGACCGGTCCCAGGGCGCAGGCACCCACGCAGTTGACGGTTTCCAGCGAGAAATTTCCGTCTTTCGTGGTCTCGCCCGGTTTGATCCCTAAAGTGGTTTCAAACCGATCCTGAAGAATGGCTGCGCCGCGAACGTGGCAGGCTGTGCCTTTGCAGATTTTCACTACGTGTTTTCCACGAGGCTTTAAGCTGAAGGCTGTGTAAAACGTGGCCGCTTCATACACGCGGCTCATCGGTACATTCATTTGTTTTGCCGCTGTTTTCAATGCCTCCTTGGGAAGGTAATTGAAAGCTTCCTGAATATCCTGCAACACGGCGATCATTGCGCTTTTGTTGTTTCCGTGTTTTTTAACGATTTGTCTTGTCTTGGCTGGTACACTCATCGGTTTCGTCATTTTTTCTCTCACCTCGGTATTCTTAAATTTCTCTTTTATTCATTGCCGGTTTTGAGAAATTTGGCTTTTTCCAAAAGTTTCTGAAATTCAATCGTTACTTTTTCCTGGATCAATTCGATCTGGTCCGGCGTCAGGTGACGGAATCGTCCCTGGGGTTTGAAGTATTCCCGAATTGGTCGAAGTTTTTTAGGCATGTCCTGAGACAGGCGGTAATGTCCGTTTTCAACTTCGTATAGGGGGAAGACGCCTGTTTCAACGGCGAGCCTGCCCATGGAAACAGCCGTATGTGACGGTGTGCGCCAACCAGTCGGACACACGGAGAAACAGTGAATATAGGATGGCCCCTGAATGCTTTTGGCTTTTTCAATTTTTCGTATAAAATCGAGAGGATAACTCGGGCAAGCTGTAGCCACATAAGGTATGCCGTGGGCAACCATGATTTCCGGCATGTTTTTCTTCCAGGTTTTCTGACCGATGCTGACTTTACCGGCCGGAGCTGTCGTGGTGGAGGCGCCCATCGGCGTACCGCTGGAACGTTGAATACCGGTATTCATATAAGCTTCATTATCGAAACATACATAAATCATGTCGTGTCCACGTTCCATGGCGCCGGACAGCGCCTGAAAGCCGATGTCCATTGTCCCGCCGTCACCAGCCATGCCCACTACCTTGACATAACGTTGATCAATTTTTCCTTTTTTGCGTAATGCTTTCAATCCTGCTTCGATGCCTGAAGCCACAGCAGCCGTGTTTTCAAATGCCACATGCACCCAGGGAACTTGCCAGGCCGTGGTAGGAAACATACTGGAAATGATTTCCATGCAGCCGGTTGCGGAGGCGATCACCGTGTTTTCACCCAACGCCTTGGCCATGAGACGAACAGCCAATACTTCGGCGCATCCGGAGCAAGCGCGATGTCCCGATGACAGTAATTCTTGTTTGTTGATCAGCCTCGGGGCAAACAAATCAAAATTTTCTACGGTATGCATTATTCTCTTACCCCCCAGAATTCATAGGTATCTGCCGCCTTGTTGTCGGTATCTGCCAGAACGGCCTCGAACATGCCGACAAACTCCTTGACTTGTACATCGCGTCCACCCAGACCAATGATGTAATTGTAAATCAGCGGACGATGGGTTTCTGCATACATGGCCGACTTGATTTCGGAAAAGACAGGTCCGCCTGGACCGCCGAAAGAGCAGGCTCGATCAGTGATGATCAGTTTCTTCGCGTTTCGGATGATGGCTTTGAGCTCTTCAAACGGGAAAGGCCGCCAGAGTCTAAGTTTTACCAGACCTACTTTCACTCCCTTGGACCGTAGTTCTTCAATCGCAATTTTTGCTGTTTCACCCATGGAACCCATGGTCAGCATCAAAATGTCAGCGTCTTCCGCCAGATAGGTTTCCACCAGTTTGTAAGGACGACCGAATTTCTTGCCCCATTCATCAAAAACTTCCTGGACAACCTTTTTGGATGCCTTAACCGCTTCATCCTTGGCCTTCATAATTTCTGTGAAATAGTCCGACATGGCGAAAGCACCCATGGTGACCGGTTTGGCTGGATGCAGCGTAGCATGCGGTACAAAGGGAGGCAGAAATTCATTTACTTCTTCTTGTGTGGGCATTTCAAATGGTTCCACCATGTGGGTGAGCTGGAAGCCGTCGATATTGATGGACACTGGCAGCATGACGTCCTTATGCTCGGCAATTTTGAAGGCCGCAATGGACAGGTCAATCGCTTCTTGGGCGTTTTCTACAAAAATGGCGATCCAGCCGGCATCACGCTGCGGCATAATGTCGGAGTGATCGTTTAAAATATTCAGCGGACCAGAAACTGCGCGGTTGGCAATTCCCATGACGATCGGCAGGCGCATCGCCGATGCGATGGGCAGCAATTCGTGCATCAGCATCAAACCTTGCGAACTTGTTGCCGTGTAAGAGCGGGCTCCTGTGCCGGATGCGCCGATCACCGCACTCATGGCTGAATGTTCGGATTCGACTGTCACGAATTCACAATCAATATGGCCGTCGGCAACCAGATCCGATAGATGTTCCGCGATATGTGACTGAGGTGTAATAGGATAAACGGCCGCCATATCGATGTTGCAAAGGGCAACCGCCTCCGCAACGGCAACTGCTACTTCCATACCTATGCGTTTGCCCATGTTATCCCTCCTCGACCATCTTTATTGCGCGGGGCCAGCACTCGTGCGCGCAGATGCCGCATCCCTTGCAATAATCCAAGTTTGCTGTAAAAAAACCGTCTTCACTTTGCTGGACGCATCCCTCGGGACAAAAAACGTAACAGATTCCGCATTTGATGCATTTTGCGTTGTCCCAAATGGGCCTTTGCGACCGCCAGCTTCCTGTGTGATACTCACTGGCGCTGCCCGGCTCGGATACTACACATCCGATGGGGAGTTCCCTCCATGATTTCAATGCCATACTTACCTCTTAATTGAGAATTTTAATTTCGTCGTAAGCCCGTTTCATCGCGTTGAGATTTTTCTGGGCAATTCTGCCGAAGCGATGGTGAATCGCGTCGTTCATCGCATCAAGCTCCATGATGCCGATGACTTTTAAAAGTGCGCCGATCATGGTCGTGTTGGCAATGGGAACCCCCATTTCCTTACGTGCGATGCCCGTCCCGTCGACGGTGGCGACTGTTCCGTTGAATTTTAATTCCTTGCGAATATCTTCAGGGGTTTTCGGTGTATTGACGATTAATTTTCCATTTGCTTTTAATCCATCGGTCACATTGACCAGACCGA
>CAYOPU010000152.1:0-5361 GCA_964405915.1 uncultured Smithella sp.
CATTCAGTACCCGTGTGCTTTGGGTATTGACGATCAGACCCTCTTCCACCCCGTAGAGGCAGGAAGTGACAATCCTTGTCCGGCTGCCCTTTTGAATTTCCACTACACACAGACGGCATGCGCCGGACCGTGTTATCGCTTCATGCACGCAAAGCGTGGGAACCGAAATACCGGCGCCGCGAATGGCTTCCAGAAGCATCGTGCCTTTCTTTGCTGTTACATTTTTTCCGTCGATAATCATATTTACCATGATGTCTTCCACCTCTACTTCACGTGAATTGCATTGAATTTGCAGCTCTGGATACAGGCGCCGCAACGGGTGCATTTTTCGCTGTCAATGATGTGCGGTTTCTTCTTTTCACCGGTGATGGCGTTTACGGCGCAGGCTTTGAGGCAGACTCCGCAGCCCGTGCATTGTTCGGCATCGATACTGTAGGTGATCAGCGCTTTGCAGACCCCAGCCGGGCAGCGGTGATCCCTGATATGCGCTTCATACTCATCCCGGAAGTAACGGATCGTGCTCAAAACCGGATTGGGGGCGGAACCGCCCAGTGCGCATAAAGATCCGTCGGCGATTGCTGTTCCCATTTTTTCGAGGATTTCTATATCCCCCTCCCGGCCCCGGCCTGCGCAGATATCTTCCAGAATGTCGCTCATCCGGCGAATGCCTTCCCTGCAGGGAACGCACTTTCCGCAGGACTCTTCTTTAAGAAATTCAAGGAAATAGCGGGCGACATCCACCATGCAGGATGTGTCGTCCATGACGATCATACCGCCGGATCCCATCATGGAACCTACTTCATAGAGTTTGTCGAAATCAACGGGAATATCCAAAAGACGTTCGGGGATGCAGCCGCCTGATGGTCCGCCGGTCTGGACGGCTTTGAATTTTCGGCCATTGGGAATGCCGCCGCCCATGTCGTAAATAATTTCGTATAGGGTCGTGCCCATCGGAACTTCAATCAGGCCAGTGTTGTTGATTTTGCCGACCAGAGAGAAAATTTTGGTTCCCTTGGACCCTTCGGTTCCGATGGAAGCATACCAGTCCGCGCCTTTGTTGATAATCAGCGGTACATTGGCCCACGTTTCCACGTTATTGAGAACCGTGGGTTTGTCATAGAGACCTTTTTCCACTGCATGGACGTATTTGGCTCGCGGCTCACCGGCCCGGCCTTCGATTGAAGCAAATAACGCCGAAGATTCACCACAGACAAATGCTCCTGCACCCTTGTTGATGTGAATATCAAAAGAAAATTCCGTGCCCAGGATGTTTTTTCCCAGAAGTCCGCTGGTTCTTGCCGCTTCAATTGCCATCGTCAGGTGTTCAACTGCCAGCGGATATTCATTCCGGACATAAATGTAACCTTCGTGAGCGCCGACTGCGTAAGCGCCAATGATCATTCCTTCGATAACACTGTGAGGATTGCCTTCCATCAGGCTTCGATCCATGTATGCGCCGGGATCGCCTTCGTCCCCGTTGGCGATGATGTATTTCGGTTCTCCCTGCGCTTTACGGACACCTTCCCACTTGACGGCCGCGTGAAACCCGCCGCCGCCTCTTCCTCGCAGTCCCGCTTTTTTCACTTCGCTCATCACGGCGTCCGGCGTCATTTCTCCAAGCACTTTGGCCAGTGCCTGATAGCCATCAATGGCAAAATAATCTTCGATGCGCGAGGGATCAATCATGCCGTTTTTGCCGAAAACCACCCGATGCTGTTTTTTGTAAAAAGGTAAATCGTCTTCTCTGAACAGGGCTTTTTGGGTGTCGGGATGACGATAGAGAAGCCGGCTGATCACCTCTCCTTTGGCGATCGTTTTGGAAATGATTTCCGGAACGTCTTCGACTTGAACATGTTGATAAAAATATTTGTCGGGGTGAATGATCACCATGGGGCCTTTTTCGCAGAATCCCAAACATCCGGTGGCCAGCACATCCACATCCATGTTTTGTTTCTTGAATTCGGCCTCGAAAGCTTCTTTGACCTGAACGCTTCCGGAAGCCCGGCAACCTGTTCCGGCGCAAATGGCGACGAACTTTTTTTTCGGTCCGTAGTACAGGGTCAGGTTATCGAGAATCTGGCGGGCTTGAGTATCGGGATTTTCTATCATGGCTTGGCCCCCTCTTCATTGATCTTTTTGATGATTTTATCGACTTTATTAATGGTGACCTGGCCGTGGTAGTCGGTGTTGATGACGACGACCGGTCCCAGGGCGCAGGCACCCACGCAGTTGACGGTTTCCAGCGAGAAATTTCCGTCTTTCGTGGTCTCGCCCGGTTTGATCCCTAAAGTGGTTTCAAACCGATCCTGAAGAATGGCTGCGCCGCGAACGTGGCAGGCTGTGCCTTTGCAGATTTTCACTACGTGTTTTCCACGAGGCTTTAAGCTGAAGGCTGTGTAAAACGTGGCCGCTTCATACACGCGGCTCATCGGTACATTCATTTGTTTTGCCGCTGTTTTCAATGCCTCCTTGGGAAGGTAATTGAAAGCTTCCTGAATATCCTGCAACACGGCGATCATTGCGCTTTTGTTGTTTCCGTGCTTTTTAACGATTTGTCTTGTCTTGGCTGCTACACTTATCGGTTTGGTCATTTTTTTCCCACCTCGGTATTCTTTTCTCTTTTATTCATTGCCGGTTTTGAGAAATTTTGCTTTTTCCATGAGCTTTATATACTCGTTTGTTACTTTTTCCTGAATCCCATCGATTTCATCAGATGTCAGGTGACGGAACCGTCCCTGGGGCTTGAAGTACTCTTTGATAGGCCGAAGTTTTTTGGGCATGTCCGGAGAAATGTGATAATGGCCATTTTCCACTTCAAAAAGAGGAAATACACCCGATTCGACGGCCAGCCGTCCCATGGAAATGGCTGTGTGGGATGGAGAACGCCAGCCTGTTGGACACATGGAAAAACAGTGTATGTAAGAAGGCCCCTGAATGCTTTTGGCCTTTTCGATTTTTCGAATAAAATCAAGTGGATAGCTTGGACAAACCGTTGCCACATAAGGTATGCCGTGGGCAACCAGAATTTCCGGCATGTTTTTCTTCCAGGTTTTCTGGCCCATGCTGACTTTGCCGGCGGGAGCCGTTGTGGTGGAGGCGCCCATCGGCGTACCGCTGGAGCGTTGAATGCCTGTGTTCATGTAAGCTTCGTTGTCGAAGCAGACAAAAATCATATCATGACCTCGTTCCATCGCACCGGAGAGTGCCTGAAAACCAATATCCATCGTACCGCCATCGCCTGCCATACCGACTACTTTAATATAACGGTTGTCAATTTTTCCTTTCCGACGCAAAGCTTTCAAACCGGCTTCGACGCCAGAGGCTACTGCTGCCGTATTTTCAAAAGCGACATGTATCCAGGGGACATGCCATGCTGTAGTCGGAAACATGCTGGAGACGATTTCCATGCAGCCCGTAGCGGAGGCAATGACCGTATTTTCACCCAGAGCTTTGCACATCAATCTCACAGCCAGAACTTCGGCACAACCGGAGCATGCGCGATGCCCGGAAGAAAGCAGTTCCTGTTTATTGATCAGCCGCGGGGCAAATAAATCGAAATTCTCTACAATATTCATTATTCTCTTACCCCCCAAAATTCATAGGTGTCCGCGGCTTTGTTTTCCGTATCCGCGAGAACCTTTTCAAACATACCGACAAACTCTCCGACGGCTACGTCACGTCCTCCCAGTCCGTAGATGTAGTTATATATGACGGGACGCTGAGCCTCGGCATAAAGCGCCGATTTCACTTCCGAAAAGACTGGACCGCCGGGACCGCCAAAGGAGATGGCGCGGTCGGTAACGATTAATTTTTTAATGTCTTTGACAACTGCTCTTATTTCCGAAAAAGGAAAGGGACGCCACATCCTTAATTTGACCAATCCGGCTTTAATATTCTTGGCACGAAGCTGGTCAATGGCCATCTGTGCGGTTTCACCCATGGATCCCATGGTCAACATTAGAACATCTGCGTCATCTGTCCTGTACGTTTCTACCGGTTTGTAAGTGCGGCCGAACAATTTTGACCACTCGTCCCAGACTTCCAGAATGACATTTTTAGAATTGATTAGGGCCTCATCTTTCGCTTTCATAATTTCTGTGAAATAATCCGACATGGCAAAGGCGCCCATGGTGACTGGCTTTGCGGGATGAAGAGTTGCATGCGGAACAAAAGGCGGCAGAAATTGATCAACTTCCTCCTGTGAAGGCATCTCAAAAGGCTCCACCATGTGTGTAAGCTGAAAACCATCAATATTCACGTTGACCGGCAGCATTACGTCTTTATGTTCAGCAATTTTAAAAGCCATAATGGACATATCAATGGCTTCCTGCCCGTTTTCCACAAACAGGGATATCCACCCGCAATCACGCTGGGGCATGATATCGGTATGATCGTTTAAAATATTCAAAGGACCGGAAACCGCACGGTTGGCGATCGCCATGCAAATTGGAAGCCGCATCGCCGAGGCGATGGGCAGCAGTTCATGCATCAGCATCAATCCTTGCGAGCTGGTTGCCGTATAGGATCGGGCGCCCGCTCCGGATGCTCCGATTACTGCGCTCATAGCTGAATGTTCAGATTCCACCGTGACAAATTCCGCGTCAATTTTGCCATCGGCCACAAGATCGGAAAGGTGTTCCGCAATGTGTGACTGGGGAGTTATCGGATAAACGGCCGCCATATCGATGTTACATAGTCCGACTGCTTCAGAAACGGCCATGGCTACTTCCATTCCAATGCGTTTTGCCATTTTATACCTCCTCCACCATCTTTATTGCCCTGGGCCAACATTCATGAGCACAAATTCCGCATCCCTTGCAATAATCCAGATTTGCTTTAAAAAAGCCATCTTCGCCTTGCTGCACGCATCCTTCGGGGCAAAAAATGTAACAGATGCCGCATTTGATGCATTTTGTGTTGTCCCAGATAGGCCTTTGCGACCGCCAGCTTCCCGTATGGTACTCACTGGCACTGCCCGGCTCGGAAACAACGCAACCTATAGGCAGTTCTTTCCATGTTTTCAATGACATAATGGATATACCCCTTAATTGAATATTTGTATTTCGTCGTAAGCGCGTTTCATCGCGTTGAGATTCTTCTGGGCGATTCTGCCGAAGCGGTGATTGATCGCGTCGTTCATCGCATCAAGTTCCATAACGCCAACAACTTTTAAGAGGGCGCCGATCATCGTCGTGTTGGCAATCGGAACCCCCATCTCTTTTCGGGCAATGCCCGTACCATCTACCAGTGCCAACGTTCCTGAATAATTCAAGGATTTACGTATTTCTTCAGGCGGTTTTGGGGTGTTGACGATTAATTTTCCATTTGCTTTTAATCCATCGGTCACATTGACCAGACCGA
>CAYOPU010000153.1:0-5338 GCA_964405915.1 uncultured Smithella sp.
TCGCCACTACCAACAAAGAAAGAATCGATCTTAACCGCATGGCCCAACTCCTGCTTTCGTATTTTTAATCCTGATGCATTTTTGTGAATGGTGAATATGTTTATTTTTCCACATTTCTCTCAACTTTCAACGCAATAAAACAACACCCAACCAGACACACACAATTATGCCGCATGGCCAATTGTACTTAATCATTCAACAAACTACGCAAGAACACTTCCCGTGGCTGTTGTGCTTGCAGCTTTTATTTTATGGTGCTGTGAATCTTTTGTTTGAAAATGAATATTTTGTAAAAAAACTGTTGTCTCTTATGTCAAAAATGATCTTGCGTCAAGAAAAGTTCCGACAATATACTGCCTTTCAGACTAATCAATTCTCCGGACATTGGTATTGAGGAAATTATCGCCGCTTCTCTACAGCAAACTTGATATGATTGCATGGTAGTTTATAAAGATGTTACTCAATGAGGGCAGGAAAAAAAAGGCGCTCCGTTTCGGGAGCGCCTTTTCAGGTTAAGGGTTAGTCTTCTGAATTAGCCCAGTTTTTCTGCGGAAATTCTCATGCTGTAGAAAGAACGATACGCGAAAACAAGAGCGATCAGCAGGAAGAGAACGGCCAGACCCATTTTCAAACTCGGATCTTTCATGGTCACGGCAATTTCCGTTGCCAACAGACCAAACAAAGTCGTGAATTTGATGATCGGGTTCAAAGAAACAGACGATGTATCTTTGAAGGGGTCGCCGACGGTGTCGCCGACAACACTGGCTTCATGCAACGGGGTGTTTTTCATCTTCAGGTCAACTTCAACAATCTTCTTGCCGTTGTCCCAGCAGCCGCCGGCATTGGCCATGAAGATGGCCTGGAACAGACCGAAGAAGGCGATGCCGATCAGGTAACCGATGAAGAAGTAGGGGTTAAAGAAGGAAAACGCCAGACACATGAAGAAGATCACGATGAAGATGTTGATCATACCCTTTTGAGCATACTGGGTACAAATCTTAACGACTTGCTTGGAGTCTTCAATCGATGCTTCTTTTTTATCCAGTTTGATGTTCTTCTTAATATACACAACCGCTTCGTAAGAGCCGGTGACAACCGCCTGAATGGAAGCGCCGGTGAACCAGTAAATAACGCTGCCGCCGGCAATCAGACCGAGAATGATTTCCGGCTGAACCAACGAAAGTTTAGAGATGACATTGCCAAAGAGACCTTCCAGCATGATGATGATGCCGAACACCATGGTGGTGGCGCCGACAACGGCGGTGCCGATCAACACGGGCTTGGCTGTTGCTTTAAAGGTATTGCCCGCACCATCTGCGGATTCCAGGAAGTGCTTGGCCATTTCAAAGTCAGGTGCAATACCGTATTCTTTTTTCACAGCGTCTTTCGTGTCAGGACGGGATTCGATCAGGGACAATTCATAAATGGACTGTGCGTTGTCGGAAACCGGACCAAAGCTATCGACCGCGATGGTGACAGGGCCCATGCCCAGGAAACCGAAGGCCACCAGACCGAAAGCAAACACGGGCGCGGCAAATACGAACGCCGCCGGCATAATCGCCATAACGGACGCCTGCTGCGACACCATGTACGCAATGAACATCAATAACATGATAACCATACCCAGCCAGAAACCGGAGAAGTTACCGGCAACCAGACCGGAAAGAATGTTCAATGAAGATCCGCCCTGTCGGGAAGCGTTAACAACTTCTTCGCAGTGACGTGAAGAGGTGCTGGTGAATATTTTGGTAAATTCCGGAATCAACGCGCCAGCGATGGTTCCGCAGCTGATGATAACGGCCAATGCCCACCACAGACCCGTGTATTGTGCAGTCAGGTCTCCCAGCAGGTAATAACTGGCGATAAAGGTGACGGCGATGGAAACGATCGAAGTAATCCAAACCAGGTTCGTCAATGGATGTTCGAAATTGAATTCTTTTTTACCGCCAAAAGCGGCCTTGCTGATACCGTCATTGATGAAGTAAGAGGCAAGCGAGGTCAGAATCATGAGGATTCTCATGGCAAAAATCCAGATAATCAATCTGCCGCCCATTTCAGGTGTGTCTTTCAGAGCCAAAGCCAGGAACGTAATCAGAGCAACACCCGTTACGCCGTAGGTTTCAAAACCATCCGCCGAGGGGCCAACACTGTCACCAGCGTTATCACCCGTACAGTCGGCGATAACACCGGGGTTTTTCGGATCGTCTTCGGGAAGATGGAAGACGATTTTCATGAGGTCGGAACCGATGTCGGCAATCTTGGTGAAGATACCACCGCAGATACGCAGAACGGAAGCGCCCAGAGATTCACCAATGGCAAAGCCGATGAAACACGAACCGGCTACTCCCTGGGGAATGTAAACCAGGATGATCAGCATGACGAGCAGCTCGATGCTGACCAGAACCAATCCTACGCTCATACCGGATCGCAGGCAGATGTTAACGATGTTGAGAGGATTACCGGAAAGAGAGGCAAAAGCGGCGCGAGAGTTAGCAACCGTGTTGATGCGAATTCCGAACCAGGCCACAGCATAGGAACCAAGAATACCAATGACGGAAGCAAACAGGATGATAAGCACGTCAGAACTGCCCATCTCTGAAAGAACGCCAAAATAGTAAACAATACAAATGGCAATCAGAACCCATAAAGCAAACAGGAATTTGCCCTGCTGTAAAAGATAGGTCTTGCAGGTTTCCCAAATCGTCTGGGAGACATCCAGCATAGACTTATGCGCAGGCAGATTTTTTGTCTGTGAGTACTGCATGAAACCGAATCCCAAACCGACCAGGCAGATTAACAACCCGAAGTTAAGAATGGTCGTCCCAGCAAGTGAGCCACCAAAAAACGTAATCGTCTTCAAATCAGGCAGCTGGATGTTTGCTTCGCTGGCAAATGCGGCGCCGGCGGCGAGCAAGATCATCAACCCGCTCAGTAAAAATGTCCAAATACTTCTTTTGTTTCTAAACATTCACTATTCCTCCTTTTTAAAAAAATTTATATTTTTTGTCTGGTACTTGCTTACAGCTTGTTGCAGACCGTTTAAAACAATTTCAGCGCTCGCATCGGCCGCCCGACCGAGAACTTCCGGCAGGACATTTTTTTCTTCCTTCCCAAAAGGCTCCAACACATAACCTTCAATTCGGGATTTGTCAACTGGTTTGCCAATACCCAGTCTCACCCGCATAAAACCGGAAGTTCCCAAGTTAGACTCGATAGATGCCAGCCCTTTATGACCGGCAGTCCCTCCACCCGCCTTCAGCCGGACTGAACCGAAAGGCAAGTCGAGGTCATCGTGAATAACGATGAGATTGCTGATATCTGTTTTAAAGAACGACTGTAACTGCCTTGTCGCAGTACCACTCAAATTCATGAATGTTTGAGGCTTGGCCAGCAGGATATTTTTCCCGTCGATGGTCCCTTTACCCCACAACGCATTGAAACTTTTCTGTTTCAATGCTATTTCCAACTGCCCGGCCAGCTTCTCGAGTACCATAAACCCGATATTGTGCCGGGTCGTTTCATAGCGTTTTCCCGGATTACCCAAGCCGATAATCAGATAATCCATGTGCTCCCTCTTTTTTCGAAAACGAAAAAGTATTTTTGCCAAAGCAGAGGGAAGCATGATCTTCCGTCCAATTCCGGTAATACCTTATTTTCCCTTTTCTTTCTTTTCTTCCTTTGCCGGTTCAGCTGCGGCAGCCGCAGAAGCAGCTGCACCTTCCGCCGGAACGGCTTCAGCGGCTTCAACCTTCACAACCTTAACAGCGGCAACCGACACAACAGCGGCTTCCAGCGGATCCAGATGGGTCAGGCCGTCAGGAAGCGTGATGTCTTTGACTTTAATAGAATGGCCAATCTCGATGGCTGTAATATCCACATCAATATGATCAGGCAGATCGGTCGGCAGACACAAAACTTTCACGTCGCGTTTGATATGCTGGAGTTCTCCGCCGTTTTCCACGCCAATCGCTTTACCTGTAAAATTCAACATAACGTCAAAGGCGAGTTTCTTTTTCATATCCACTTCATAAAAATCCGCGTGATAAAACTTTCCAGTCAAAGGCTGCGTCTGCAACTCTTTAATCAAAGAAAGCTTCTCCATTTTCTGGTCGCCGTCATCAATCATCAGTTTGATAAAGGCGTGATCTTTCTTTTCTTTATACAGTTTGAACAACTCACTGCTTTTCACGGCCAGCGATATATTTTCCGTGGATCCGCCATAAAAAATAGCTGGCACAAATCCTTGCTGCCGCAGTCGGCGCGCTGGACCTTTCTTTGTTTCTTTACGGACTTGGGCCGCCAAATCGGTTATATCCATTTACCTCTCTCCTCCTAAATAAATAATGAATGTACTGAATCGTTATAGTAAATGCGGCGAACAGCCTCGGACAGCAGACCGGACACAGATAATATTTTTATTCTTTTACATTGAGCCGCTTTTTCACTCAAAGGAATCGTATCCGTGACAATAAATTCCACAATACTGGAGTTTTCAATCCTATCGATCGCCGGACCCGATAAAACCGGATGAGTGCAGCAGACGGACACTTCCAGAGCACCTGCATCCATCAAAGCGTTGGCCGCCTGAACAACCGTTCCTGCCGTGTCGACCATATCATCCAGAATAATAACACGTTTCTTCTCAACATTTCCAATGATATTCATAACTTGTGCTTCATTAGGACCTTCCCGTCTTTTATCGATAATGGCAAGAGACGCACCCATTCGCTTACCGAAAGCACGGGCCCTTTCCACACCCCCTGTGTCCGGTGACACGACTACTGTGTTGTCCTGATAATTATCTTTCATGTAATCGATTAAAACGGCAGTGGCAAAAAGATTATCGACTGGAATATTGAAGAAACCCTGGATTTGCCCCGCATGCAGATCCAGAGACAACATGCGCTGGGCGCCTGCGGTAGTAATCAGATCGGCCACCAGTTTTGCCGAAATGGGCGCACGGGGAGCAACTTTTCTATCCTGTCTGGCGTATCCGTAATAAGGAACCACGGCGGTAATGCGGTCAGCGGATGCCCGCTTCATGGCATCAATCATAATGAGCAGTTCCATCAAAGTGCTGTTCACCGGTGTACAGGTGGACTGAATGATAAAAACATCCATACCCCGAACATTTTCATTGATTTCTACACGCGTCTCTCCATCACTGAAGGTACTGACATTGGCTTTTCCTAGGGTTACGCCCAATTTTTCACACATTTTTTGTGCCAGAGGTATATTGGCGTTACCGGAAAAAACCCTGATTCTTTCTAACATTTAATTATATCTCCACAATCTTTTCTGGCTGGGGCGGGAGGATTCGAACCTCCGAGTGCAGGAA
>CAYOPU010000154.1:0-5316 GCA_964405915.1 uncultured Smithella sp.
GCCAGACGGTCATGAAGGTCTCCATAGGTTTCCGATGCCCCGATGGGAGTTTCTTCCTGCGTCAGGATATCGCCGGAATCCATGCCTTCGTCCATCAGCATGATGGTGACTCCGGTTTTCGCTTCTCCCCGGATGATGCTCCAGTTGAGCGGCGCCGCGCCGCGATATCTGGGCAGCAGGGAGGGATGGATATTCAGGCATCCCAGCGGCGGAAAATCAATGATGGTTTTGGGCAGAATCTGGCCGAAGGCCGCCACAACGATCATGTCGGGTTTAAGTGAATGCAGCGCATCCAGAAAAGACGGATCTTTTACTCTCGGAGGCTGCAAAACCGGCAGACCGAATTTTTGCGCCAGAAGTTTTACCGGCGGGGCGACTTCTTTTTGACCGCGTCCAGCCGGACGATCCGGTTGAGTGACAACAGCGCTGATGTTGAAAGAACTGTCATGCAAGAGATTCAGGGCGGGAAGGGCGAAGGCCGGGGTGCCCATGAAGAGAATGCGCGATTTTATGGTCATGTTCCATCCTTGTCATTTTTCGTGGTCTATATGGAAATAACAGAAATGTGTCAAGAATTACCCGTGACCGGTTATTTGTGATAAATTTTTATTGTCAATTTCAGTTTCATGTTCTATATAGCTCGCACATTCGAGTTGACAAAAAAGGAACTTAAAACAGGAATGTAAAAATAAGTGCCGTACTTATCAAACGGAAAGGAGATAAAGGATGAAAACATACGCCATTAAGTATGTGGAGTTGGCCGAACAGCACGCGGGAAGGATGTCCAAAAGATGGGCGATGGATGTGAAAAACAATACCCGGACAAAAACATTCAAGGACTTGGACGAAGAGCGTATCACCAATCAGGGAGTGAAGTTTTATCATAATTTCAGTAAAATGTTTGCTGAGGAAAAAATCAGCGAAGGTGCATTGAAATATTTTCGTACGTATGCTCAGGAAAGTTATGCCATGGGCATTCCCATGGATGAAGCCGTTTACGCCCTCATTCTCTTGAGAAGACACATCTGGCTGTATGCTGAATTTCAGACGATTTTCAGTTCCGGCATCGACCAGCGGCAGGCTCTGGATACCTTAAGTCGTACGATCCTGATTTTTGATTATGCGGCCTACGAAGTGACCAAGGAATACCAGGAATTAATAAAAAATGGAAAAGGCAAGAAATAAATATTTCCGTTTCCCTTATCGTTTGGGCATCGGAGAAAGGATGATATGATATGGTGGAGTCGATTAAGCTGCTGGATGTACTGGAATCCAATATTGATGAAATAGCCGCGCACTGGACGGCCGATGTCAAGAAAAACAAAAGGACGGTTCATTACAGGGATATTGCTGATGAGAAGCTGGTGCTGCAGGCTGTCAAATTTTACAGCCAGTTAAGGAATATGCTGGTTGCTGAAAACCGTTATGATAGAGCGCAGGAGTTTTTTATGCACTATGCAAGAACATGCTACGAAAACGGCATTCCATTGCATGAGTCCATTTACGCCTTAAACATGATGCGTCGCCACATGTGGCTTTATGCGGAGTTTCAGGCGATTTTTATCAACGCGCTGGAACATAATCAGGCCATTGATTCCGTCATGAGAATCATGCTGCTGATTGACTATGCAGTCTATGAAATCACACAGTATTATCAGGACCGCATCCGTCTGGAAGGAAAACAGAAATTATAGCGTCAGGTCATGTTGGGTCGAGTCTTTTTGACTCGACCCAAGTTACCTTGCAAACCGACCAATCATCTAAAAACCATTTTTTTAAACAACCTTACCGAACGTCGAAAAGACTTATCCGAACAAGTGGCTGTTTCAATAGTTTCGCTACATGAAATTTTCCGGGTCCACATCCGCGGTAATCTTTACGGCGCTGTTGGCGCAGGTTTCCAGGATTTCCCTGGCGATGGCATGCAGGATTTTGATGTTCCGGCCTTTGATAAGCAGTTGCTTACGGAACCGTCCCTGAATCCGGGCGATCGGGGATTCCGCCGGGCCGATAATTTCCGCGGCGTTGCCGCGTCCGGCGCTGAGTTTGTGCGCCAGTTTTCCCGCGTCGGTTGCCGCATCATCCAGGGCTTCTTTATTCGTTGAAGACAGTCGAATGTTGATCATCCGTCCGAAGGGCGGATATTGCAGGGCCTTGCGGTGGTTGATTTCTTCCGCGTAAAATGATTTGTAGTCATGGTTCTGCGTGTGCTTCAGAGCATAATGCTGCGGGTTGAAGGTTTGAATAACGACCTTGCCGGGTGTGTTGCCGCGTCCGCTGCGTCCGGCAACCTGCGTGAGCATTTGAAAGGTCTTTTCCGCCGCGCGGAAATCCGGCATGTTCAGCGACGTATCCGCAGCAATGACGCCGACCAGCGTGATGAAGGGAAAATCATGCCCCTTGGTGATCATCTGTGTGCCCACCAGAATGTCGATTTCCTTTGCCTGAAGCTCCCGCAGAATTTCTTCCTGGGTTCCTTTCCTGGCCGTGGTGTCCGAATCCATCCGGCGGATGCGCGCCGCCGGAAAGAGCCGCTGGATTTCTTTTTCCAGCTTTTGCGTGCCTGTGCCGTAACTGAGAATGCGGCTGCCTTTGCAGGAAGGACAAAGCGGCAGGGCTTTGATCGTGTAGTCGCAGTAATGGCATTTTACCAGTTTTTCGCTCAGATGACTCTTCAGGGAGACATCGCAATTGGGGCAGCGGAAATGGTAACCGCAATCCGCGCAAACCAGAAAGGTGTCAAATCCCCGTTTATTGAGAAAAAGCAAAACCTGTTCATTTTTGCTTAATGTTTCTTCCATCCCGGCGATCAGTTCATGGGACAGGATGGGGATTTTGCCTTGCGTTTCTTTCTGGGCCTTCATATCCACGATTTCCACCTGCGGCAGGGGTTTGTTTTCCACGCGTTCGGATAATTCCACCCAGAAATATTTTTTGGTTTTGGCGTTGAAGTAGGAACGGATCGCCGGTGTAGCGGAGCCCAGAACAACCACTGCGCCGCTTTGTTGCGCCCGCAGCACCGCCAGATCACGGGCGTGATAGCAGATCCGGTCATCCTGCTTGTAGGAGGCGTCGTGTTCTTCATCGACGATGATCAGCTTCAGATTGGCAAGCGGGGCAAAGAGCGCCGAACGGGCGCCGATCACGAGATTGATTTTGCCTCGTTTAATCTGCCGCCATTGATCGAAACGAACAGCTTCGGTAATCCCGCTGTGGAGCACGGCGATCTTTTGTTCATCGAAGCGTCCGGCAATACGGGAAATCAACTGGGGCGTCAGGGCGATTTCCGGCACCAGATAAATGGCGGAACCACTGTTTTTTAGAACCGCTTCGATGGCGTTTAAATAGACTTCGGTTTTCCCGCTGCCCGTCACGCCATGCAGCAGAATCGGCGCAAATATATTTTTCTCCAGATGACGGCAAATTTCGGCCAGCGCCCGACGCTGGTCAGGATTGAGCAAAAAAGGATGCTGATCGTTTTCGATGGAGGAGGCAAGTGATGCCGTCCGGATTTTTTCTTCGGACGAAAAAGTAATCATTTCTTTTTCGTACAGGTTCTTTACCACGGCTTTGGACGTCTTGGCTTTTTCGATTAAATCACCGATCGCCATCGCTTGGTGCGTCCGCATAAACTCGACCAGTGCGCCTTGCCTGGCGGTTAGTTTAGCGCCCGCAAGCTTATCTTCGGCCAGGTGCGCAAATTTTTCCGTCCGCACCGCGAGTGGTTTGCTTTGTCTGGTTTGAATGCGCACCAGGCCTGACAGATGAAGGTTATGGACAATGGAAGAGGTGTTTTTCAGGCTGCTGATGTTTGCCAGATTGCTTAAGGTGATTCCCTGAGGATGCTGCTGGATCAATGAGAGTAAATTCTTTTGTGCCGGGGATAAAACAAGGTCATCGTCCTTTGTCAGCGGTGTGATCCAGAGAAAATCCTTCTTTTCGGCCCCTGCGGGAATCAGTTCGGCCAGAGTTTTCCCCAGCGGGCATATAAAATATCCGGAAATCCAGGAATAAAAACCGAGATCGTCGCTGCTGAAAAGCGGTTCGTCGTCCAGAATTTCCTGGATGGGTTTTACTTTTGGAAGGTTGCAGGCATCGGAAATGGTGATAATAAATCCCGTGCGCTTGCGACGCCCGAACGGCACAAAAACGCGCTTACCGATTTCGGTCGCAGGCTGCATATTTTCCGGAACGCAGTAAGTGAAAAGTTTATCGGCCGGAATGTTGAGGGCGACATTTACGTACATGAATGCTGACTATCATCTTTAATTGAAAAAAGAAATCATTGGACATGAAAATGCCGACAATAAAAAAGCCCCGAAAACGGGGCGTTTTTACATTGCCTGATATCAAACACTACTCGCCTTTAAGCTTTTCGATTTTTTCCTGCTTGGTTTTGCAGTCGATACATTCCGTGGTAACCGGCCTGGCCAGCAGTCTTTTTTCGGAAATCGGCCCGCCACAGGCTTCGCATATGCCGTAGGTTCCGTCCTCAATCCGCTTAATGGCTTCCTGCATTTTCACGATGAGTTTGCGTTCCCGATCGCGAATGCGCAACTCGAAGTTACGGTCGGATTCCAGAGAGGCTCTGTCGTTGGGATCAGGGAAGTTTTCCTTGCCGTTTGTCATTTCCGTAACGGTTTTACCCGCTTCACTCAGCAGTTCATTGATTTTCTGAATGAGCAATTTTCGGAATGCTTCCAGTTTTTCCGGCTTTAAAGTCGTTCGTTTTTCCAATGCTGCCACTCCTTGTTTAAGTGATATGGATATTTTGTCTTAATACCTAATGGATGAATGTTTGTAAAGGAGAAATTTACGATAAAAAAACGAAAAAATCGCCTTTCCCTTTCTGACATAAGAAATTAGAGAAAGTTTACTGCCCCGTCAGCTTCCGGAGCAATAGACGGAAATAATTTTATCTACAATATTCGTGGTGGATTTGCCGACCACTTCCGGAATAATCGTGACATGTCCGCCCCATTGTTTGATTTCATCGCGCCCGACCACTTTATCCTCCGGCCAGTCTCCGCCTTTGATCAGGATGTCCGGACGAAGGCTGCAAATTACCTCCAGCGGCGTCAACTCAGAAAATATCGTTATAAAATCGATGCATTCCAAAGCGGCAAGGACTTCCGCCCTTTCTGCTTCGGGCACCAGCGGCCTTTTTTCACCTTTAATCGTCCTGACGGAAGAATCGCTGTTCAGCGCCAGAACCAGAATGTCGGCTGTTTTCTTTGCCTCCATTAAATAGCGGACATGGCCCACATGCAGAATATCAAAACAGCCGTTCGTAAAGGCGATCTTTTTCCCTTCCTT
>CAYOPU010000155.1:0-5279 GCA_964405915.1 uncultured Smithella sp.
GCGTCTATGATACGGGCAATGATTTTTCCAATGACAAATTTATGCGCTTCCATTTTAATTTTACCCAGTCCCTGCTGGACACACAATCGGCGGAAAGAATATTGGTGCTGCTTACCGATTGGAAAAAGACGGAAAGCATGCGCGCCCATCTGCTGAAGAAATTTAAGCAGGCGGGTATTGATTGTGAAATCAGAACATGGGAAGAGCTGTCCATGGGCTATTCCAAAATGAAATCGTACCTCGATACTTTATTTATTTTTGTTTCTTCCATTGTGCTGGTCATCGTGATCACCACCATCATGAATACCATGGGAATGGCTATCCTGGAGAGAACCAGAGAGATCGGAACATTGCGGGCTCTCGGGTTGAAGCGCAAGGGCGTCCGTCAGCTTTTTGCACTGGAAGGAGCGGTGATGGGACTTTGCGGAAGTATCTGGGGGATGATTCTGCACCTATCGATCTGGATGTTGATCAGGCTTTTCCCTCTCCAATATACACCGCCGGGATTTTCCATTCCGGTGGACATGAGGGTAGCAATGGTGCCCTGGGCGTTGTTCGTTTTATTGATGTGTTTAATTCTGCTATCCACAATTGCCGCCATTGTTCCTGCAAGACGGACGGCGAAAAAAAATATTGTGGATGCACTGGGGCACACGTAACGTCCCGGGAAGCGGATCAGTCGAATATCTTTCAAGCATTATAATGTAGAGGCAGGGTAATTATGCAATGGTTCGGGCTGGCATTAAGGAATATTCTGAGAAACAAACGGCGCTCTTTTGTTACTTTGATTGCTATCGCGGTAGGTTTTACATCCATCAGTGTTTATTATGGTTACATTGACGGCGCTTATAACGGACTGAGAAATATTGCAATGAAGGGTGAGGGATTGGGCCATCTCAGAATCAACCGGGCAGGATGGCAGAAAAAAGGCAAGCTGGAACCGGAAAAATATATGTTTTCCCGGGAAGAGACGGAAAAAATAATTAAACTGGTCATGGCGGAAAAGGGCGTCATATTGGCCACGCCTCAGCTTCAGGTTACAGGGATGGTCAGCAACGGGTCGGCTTCCACTGTTTTTATCGCTCAGGGGCTTGTTCCCGGAGACGTCAAAATTATTACCGGCGACTTTGCCAAGTATCTGCGGATTCAAGGGGAAAAATTAAGTGAGGATAAGCCCTATGGCATCGAGATGGCATCTGATTTGAGCAGATATTTAAAGTTGTTCCCGGGCAGGGACGGTGTGGTGATGGCACAGACACTGGGTGGCCAGATGAATGTCATGGACATGCAGGTCAGAGGAATCTATAATACGGGCAACGATTTTTCCAATGACAAATTTATGCGTTTCAATTTTAGTTTTGCGCAATCCCTGCTGAATACGCAATCGACGGAAAGGGTGGTAATCCTGCTGAAAGACTGGCGGGAAACGGAAAGAATGCGAACGCTTCTTCTCCGGAAGCTCAAAGACGCCGGCATCGATTGTGAAGTCAGAGCGTGGAATGAACTGTCCCTCGGTTATTCTAAAATGAAGTCGTACCTGGATACAATCTTTCTGTTTCTCTTTTCCATTGTCCTGGTCGTCGTGCTCATTACAACGATTAATACGATGGCGATGGCTGTTTACGAACGAACAAGAGAGATTGGCACTCTACGCGCTTTAGGGTTTAAATTCAATGGTTTGTCTGCTCTTTTTGCGAGGGAAGGAGCTCTTCTGGGGTTTTGCGGCAGTATCGTCGGCATCATGTTGCATACATTGATCTGGGCGGTCATCAAAATATTTCCTCCGCGCTATACGCCTCCCGGATTTTCCGTTTCTGTGCCCGTGCTGGTAAACATGGTGCCACTGATGTTGCTATTTCTTGTGTTTGTCTTTGTGATCATATCCACCATTGCCGCAATTATTCCGGCAAGACGGGCGGCGAAAAAAAATATCGTAGATGCATTGGGACATGTTTAAAATATGGATAAGGAGAAAAATAATGAATAAACAGTTAAAAAAACAATACTTTATTGCGCTGGGATTCCTATTTGTTTTTTGTTTGGGTGTTTCCGCTTCAGCGGTGGATGCGCAGATGAGCCCCAAAGAAATACTTCAAAAAGCGGATGAAGCCCGCGGCAACGCCGAAGGAATCCAGTGGGACATTTCCATGGATTCCTTCGAGGGAGGCCGCGCGGAGAACAGAAAATTACGCGTAATTGCAAGAGGTTATAATTGCCTGGTCGATACCCTGACCCCGGCCAATCTGAAAGGCCAGAAACTTCTGATGAAGGACCGTAATATGTGGTTTGCCAAACCGGGTCTTTCCAAACCTGTCCCTATTTCCCCGCGGCAGAAACTGATGGGCAGTGCGGCCAATGGCGATATTGCCTCCACGAATTACGGGGATGATTATAAAATCATCCATACGGAGGATGGCAAAGTCAATCATGAATCTTGCTTGATTCTGGAGTTGCAGGCAGTTGACAGCAGAGCTACTTATGACCGCGTTAAATACTGGGTATCTAAAGAACGTCGTGTGGGATTGAAGGCTGAATTTTACACGGTTTCTGGTAAAATGTTTAAGAGTGCAACCTTCGAATATAAAAACAACATCAAAATCAATGAGAAACCGCGGGAGTTTATTTCCAAAATGATTATTACCAGTGCGGTCATCAAAGAGGATGTGACCACCATCAATTACAGCAAACCTGTGCTGAAAAAAGTTTCCGATGCTGCTTTCAACATCAATGTGTTAACGAGATAGAATTTTATGATCATGCCAACTTACATGAAGAAGCTTTTCTCCATCATGATTTTTTTATTCATCGCCGTTTGGATAGGGTGGCCTCAAATTGCCGGCGCCGATGATACGGGAGACGCAAATTCCCCGGATGTACAGCAACGTAAAATCGAGGCCGCCGAGCCGTCCGGGCCGTTATGCATCGAGAAAATAAAAGGATGCTTTTTTGGAGATTTGCGGATTTTAACGTATGGCGTTGTTCAGGAATATGCTAATTCGAGTCAGAATCCCCATAATGATTTTATTCAGTTTCCTCACTATAGCGCCAATCTGGAATTCAGGCCTGACCTGAGGCTGGAGCTTAATTATCTGGAACTCTCCGTCAAGCCCCGGGCTAAATTTGACTTTCAGATATGGAAGGAAGGCGAACGCGATGGAGAGACAAAATGGCGTGATGACTGGTATGTAAATGAATGGCGGGTTCGTTTAAAACCCGCAGATGCATTTTTTGTTTCCTATGGGCGGGAAAATCTGCAATGGGGGCCTTCTTTTCTTTTTTCTCCTTCCAATCCTTTCTTCAGTGATAATGGCCGCAGCAATCCCTATCTGGAAGTTGCGGGAATGGATTTCGGCCGTCTGGTGCTCATCCCAAATGATACCTGGACGATGTCTGCCATGGTCAATGCCGGTGAGGGACGCAACAAGGGTTTGGGTCTTGAACCCTTCGAAAAAACTTTTGCCTTCAAGATAGATTACATGGGAGCACAAAACTACGCTTCCGTAATTCTCTCCAGGAAGGATGATACGGGAGCGTTGGGATTTTTTGGCGGATGGACGGTTTCTGATTCAGTTCTTCTCTACACGGAAGGCAATTTTACCAAAGGCAAAAAGGCCCTGTATCCTGTAAACGATGTATCGCTTTTGCGAGCCGTCTTGCCGAATACGCCGGTTATTAATAATTTTCTATCCCTTTTGGGAGCTACCTTGAAAAGGTTATATCCGGATGACTCTAATATTTATCCGGTTCTTTTATTTGGGGGGTCTTATACGCTCGAGAGCGCCGGCACCATTTCTCTTGAATACACTTATAATGGTCTGGGGTACAGCAGCGACGAAGCCGGCCGTTATTATCAGATACGAAGAGTAGCGGCCAGAGCCTTTGATTTTGATTTTGGCGGAATCCCGAAATTGGTGGGACAATATCTTTTATTGCAGTCGGCAAATTCCGGCCTGAAATTTTTAAGGAAAAATTACACCATGCTGCAATATCATCAGAGCGACATAAAAAAAATACTGGATTTGACGTTGCGCTGGACACAAAATTGGGATGACGGCTCCGCTCAGCTTCTCGGCATTGTCTCGTATCCTATGGGGAACCATTGGGAACTTTTTTCCACGGGAGCTTTCAATGCGGGAAGCGGGGAAACGGAATTCGGCACTTTTCTGGATTACCAGGTCATGTTTGGGCTGAAATTCACCCTATAAAATATCAGAAGTAAAAAACGTTTTCCGGCGTTGTCTGCCGGAAAAACGCTTATACGGATTCTTATTTCGATGGCTTTAAACGATTGTCCATTCCTGTAAACCCGCAATCCGGCTGGTAGCAGGTCACATTTAAAAACTCGCATTTCTGCCGGCAGGCGGGGCAAACCTGCGGCGGCGCTGTTTCCACAATCGTGTTGCCGCAATTGCTGCATTTCCACGTGTTTTCGGGGGTGGATGGTTTATTTTCAGTCATTTTTTTCTCCTCTCTGAAATTATTAGTAAATCTACCATAAAAACCGGCCGGGAGGCGATTCTTTTTTTTCTGACGAATATGCTTGAATTAAATGACAGATTTCTGTAAACAACTGTACTCTTTTGGTTCAGGAGAACAGCATGGCAAAAAGCGCAAAATCAAATGATCTGGACGGGTTAACTCTTTTAGGCAAAGGCGCCAAGCCTGTCCGTAAACTCGAAACATTTCCAAATCATACAAAACGCGATTACACCGTCACCCTGTCCACCGAAGAATTTACCTGTGTCTGCCCCATGACCGGCCAGCCGGATTTCGCCAAAATTAAAATCCAGTATATTCCCGACAAAAAAATTGTCGAATCCAAATCTCTGAAATTATATCTATGGTCTTTCCGCAATGAAGGTGTTTTTCATGAACATGTCACCAATATCGTTCTGGATGATCTGATTGCCGCCCTTCAGCCCCGCTGGTGCAGGGTCAGCGCCCAATTCGCCGTACGCGGCGGCATTGCCATTGATGTGGAAGCTGAATATAAAAACAACAAATTATAAATCTGAAGGAAAAATGAAAGGATCCTATGCCTAAACGTGACGACATTAAAAAGGTTTTGATTATCGGCTCCGGCCCGATTGTGATTGGCCAGGCCTGCGAATTTGACTATTCCGGTACACAGGCGTGCAAAGCGCTGCGCAAACTCGGTTATCAGATTGTGCTGGTCAATTCCAATCCGGCCACGATTATGACCGATCCGGGCATGGCCGACGTTACCTATATCGAACCGCTCAATGCCCAAACGATTACAGAAATCATTGAAAATGAAA
>CAYOPU010000156.1:0-5260 GCA_964405915.1 uncultured Smithella sp.
GCACTACCTTTCGACGATTTCTTGCACTACCCCAAATCTTGCACTACCCCCCCCCTTGCAAGTTCGGCGCGTCGAACTCTACAAAAAGGGTGCGCCGGGCATGCCAAGCCCGGCGCTGGAGGAAGGAAGACAGAAACCTCCGGCTACCCGAGTATGTGAAATTTTTAGCATATGAGAAACCTACAAGTTAGATTCACCAATACGCAATAACCTGTGTCCTTCAAAAACTGTAAGTATTTCAATATAATTTTCGTTAAGCCTATAGACGATTCGGTATTTTTGGAATATCAGCTCTCGTATGCCGGGATTGGCGATTTCAGGTACAACCCTACCCATGCGTGGACCGTCAGGTAATGATTCGGCTTGTTCGATAAGTTGATCAACGAATTTGGCCGCTCGTTCGGGGCTGTCTTTTGATATATAGTCTTCAATTGCGGTTAATTGCTCAAGGGCTTCATGTGTCCATATTATTTGCATCTGATTATCCCTGGCTTCTTCTCGCGATTAATGCCGCTTTGATCTCTTCAGTACGGTAAGTCCTTCCGCTTTCGGCATCCGATACTCCTCTACTAACGGAATCGAGAAAAGATTTTCTATATACCAATTCGTCGTAGTCATTCGGAGACAATAGAACTCCTGCTGGTTTGCCGTTCTGCGTAATAATCAAGGGGTGTCCCGCATTCTGGAGGCTTTTAAACCACTTGGAAATGCTTGTCTTAAATTCGGCAATTGGGACAATATCATTCGTGATTGAAATGGTTTTCATGAAATGGCTCCTTTTTTGACCAATATTGTAGCCAAAATATAGCCCAATATAAACCATAAATCAAGTTTTTGTTTTTTCATAACGATGAGATCGGCTGTATTGATTTTGAGGGGAGAACGCAAAAAACCGGGAAAAACTTCGAGTTCGGTGCATCGAACATTTCTATGTAACAGAATGTGCAGGAGGGGAAGGCCAAAGTTCGATGCACCGAAAAGGAGAGAATTCCTCAAAAAATGTGAGTAATTATCAGAAAATATCAGATCAGGCCGGGCAATGATGCATAATTTTGAGATAGACCAGTAGATTGATCAGTGCATCGGCCAGAGATCAGCGAGGGAAGGTGCAGTGGCAGGAACCGACATGATGGAATCATCCAGTTTCGAGGTTAACGCCGGTAACTGATTGTCATCAGAATTGACAGGCAGAGCAAATATCAATTGGCATCTGTATAAAAAAATGTTAATATCTGACTAGTCAGACTAGATAGGAGGGGTAATAACTATGACAAAGACAAATTTACAGGCTAAAGATAGCTGGCAATTACAGGAAGCAAAAAGCCGTTTGAGTAAGGTCGTGGAACATGCACTGCACGAAGGTCCTCAAACCATCACATTAAGAGGCAAACCTGCCGTGGTTGTAGTATCATTTGAGGAATTTAAAAACCTTACCAATCCTCGTGTGTCTTTGAGCGAGTTTTTCAGAAAGTCGCCTTTTTTCGGAACGGAACTCGAAATAGAAAGAAGCAAGGACTTATCCAGAGAGGTTCAACTATGAAATACCTTTTGGACACCTGTGTGATTTCAGAACTCGTCAAGAAAGAACCAGACCCTTCGGTAATCCGTTGGATGGAAGCCGGTGACGAAAGCAAGATGTATCTGAGTGTTCTGACAATCGGTGAAATAACCAAAGGAATAACCAAACTGCCGGATGGCGATAGAAAGAACAAACTGCAATCCTGGGTTAACAACGACCTGACGCAAAGATTTGCTTCTCGTCTTTTGGAGATTGACGCAGCAATTTCTATAGCTTGGGGAGAATTACTTGGGGAAGCAGAGAAGAGGGGTGAGAAGCTTCCCGTGATTGATAGTCTGATTGTCGCATCAGCTAATGTTTATGGTCTCGTTATTGTAACACGCAACGTGAAAGACATGGAATGTTGTCAAGTAAAGGTATTCAATCCCTGGAAAAGCTAACCGATTGGATCTAAGAACAAGAGTAGGAGATATTGCAAAAGTCAAAGGGATGTCTCAGGATGGAGGGAACCATGTCTGTTGGACCGGGCAATGATGCATAACCTTGAGATAGACCGGACGCATTTATTTATATGTGTTCGAATAATTGCGACTCAAAATGCAATTCCCTGTTCAATGCGTCCATGCTTCTCATATTTTCTTTCCTCTCGGTGCGGGGGGCCTCCCCCCATGCCCCTCACGCAGAAGAAAACGATCAACGCAAGTGCTTTATTTTACGCCTATATTTTCCTTCCCTTCGGTGCCATTTTTTGCCCCCCCAAGTTTGTCGCGCCGGACCGCCCCCCCAGGGAAGTAATACCCCGAATAGCGGCAAGGGCATCGCAGCCCTCGCGGGGGGGCGGAGGCCCCCCCGCCGCCGCAAATAAAAAAGACCGGGGGAGGAATCGGAGGCAAAAAATGATGGAAGAAAAAAACACCGAATTAATTAATAACATACGTAGGGCAATGTCTTATCTAGCCGCCCGATGCGATCACGCCGTTGCCGCCGACGGCGCAGGGTTCAGCGCCGGGGATACATTATTGGGTCACGCATTGGCCACAAAAGAAAAATGGTCTGACCGCGAACTATGGGCGGCGGCGCTTCTGGCAGTTAAGTATCAAAAACAATTAATTAGCGTCATACAGCTTAATCTAACTGCAATAAAAGCTTTACTGGATAGTCGCCCAAAGGAAAGTAGGCGGCTAACTAAACGAGACATAATCACGGGCAGAATTTGGATCGAAAGCGACAGACTGCTGATCCAGACCGGTTACCACACCAGGGTAGTGGAGACTATGCACCAGCTAATAGGCGCGCGTTGGGAGAAAGAATCAAAAACATGGTCGGCCGATTGCTGTGCCGAAAATGTGGCTGATGTGGAGGCTTTGGCCGCAGAATTCGCCCTAACTCTGGAAAAAACAACCGACTGGGATAATTACCGTGCCGTGCGGCAGATTTCCATCGCGGGCAATGAGATGATAATCAGCGGCATTAACTCGCGCCGTGTGAGAGAATTGATCAACCCAGAAGACAATATCGGCACCAGCAACGTGTCCTTTGGCTGTCGCTACCCCGAACACAATAGTTTTGCGATCCCCCTGAATTCCTGGAGTGCAGCAGCTTTTGCCCTTTGGCTCCAAAACCTCGACGATGGCAACCACCTGTCTTGGGCGGTTAATGGTAGCATTGATATGATGTCGAGGGAGTTAATGGTTATGCGAAAGAGAGAACAAGAGCTATATAACAGATCGATCTCGCTAAAATTATGCGATGATGAACGGAATTCGCTTTTTGCCGCCTTACCGCCAGATTTTGCGGGCAAATTGATGCCGCACCAGTGGGTAGCCATTAACGCGATCACCGAATTCAAGCAAATCATCTTGGCCGATCAGCAGGTACTCGGTAAAACTATTGAGATCTTGGGGGGATTGGAAGCGACCAAAGCGTACCCGGCCATTATCGTCGCTCCAGCCACAGCGCTGCTGACATGGCGCGATGAGGTGGCAAACTGGCTGCCTAATCGAAAAGTGGCAGTCCTCGGAGGAAAAATCGCGAAGGCAGACACGGGATCGCCATTGGAGCAGGCAGATATAGTTATACTAAATTATGAGATGTTCGTTTCGGCGAGGGATCGCCTCGCGACCATTCGCCCCGCTACACTGGTCGCGGATGAGGCGCAATACCTGAAGGGCCACGATTCCGCACGTACAAAAGCCGTGGTGTCATTTTGCCGTGACTACGAAATAAACAGGATAATTGCAGCGACCGGCACGCCACTAATGAACCGCCCGAGTGAACTCCTCTCATTGCTAACGTTGTTGCCGCAAATGCTCCTGGAGCTTGGCGGCTTCTGGCACTTCGCACGGCGCTACTGTGCGGCCGAATATCATTACTCTGTATTTAACAGTTTCTGGGATTTTTCGGGCTCGGCAAACCTCGGAGAACTCGCAAACCGCCTACGTGAAACCGGTAGATTTATCAGGCGCGAAAAGGCAGAGGTACTCCCTGATCTGCCGGCAAAGCAGCAGGAATTATTGAACGTGGCCATCGAAAATCGTGATGAATACGAGACGGCAAAGAGTGATTTCGCCGAATGGTTACGTACTAAAATCAAGCCGGACGGAAAAAAGAAACGCCGCGATGAAGAAAGTACGCAGTTGCAGTTGGCCACCGCTTGCCTGGGCATAGATAATTACGGTATGTATATCCCCCTCCAGCAGGACCGAGCTGACGCGCTAAGGCGGCTTACGGCTCTCCGCCAGCTCGTCGGGCGCGGCAAGATAGCTGCCGCTCTGTCCACGGTCCGAAAAGTTGTTATGGATGAAAAACAGAAGATTGTAGTATTTGCGTATCATTTGGAGGTCCAAAACGCCCTTATCGAGGCACTGACCGCAGACGGGCAAAAACCGTTATCAATCACAGGCGACATGCCTCCTAGCGCGCGTAACAAAGCTATATGCCGATTCCAAACTGATCCAGGGGAAATGATAATCGTTTGCAGCCTTAAGGCCGCGCAGACTGCAATTACGCTTACAGCAGCCCACAGAGCGCTTTTCGCGGAGCTTGACTGGGTTCCCGGAACTCTAGACCAGGCCGAGGATCGCATACACCGCATCGGCCAGTCGGATCAGGTGATGATAACGTACCTCGTTGGCCACGGCACGATAGATGAGCGTATGTCTGATGTGCTGTTTCAAAAACGTTCGGTCGTCAACAAAATTTCGAACACAGCGCAGTACGGATACCGTAAGGATGGCAAGCCCCGCATGCAGGCACCGGGGCCTGGCAGAAAACCATTACCCCCCGCCGAGAGGAAAGCGAACCGAGCCAAATCCAAAGCGATCTGGCAATCCCGGAATCTGGACGCGCAGCGCGAAAAAATGCGGGCACGCAGGGCAGAGCAGAAAATTCAAGCAGCCAAAACGATTGTGGATGAATATAATTATATTCGCGGTTTACAATATTATGAGATGAGGAAAATATTTGGATTGAAATCTTACGAGCACCGAGATTACGTACTGGAGCAGTATCAATCTGCTCTTATTGCCTCAGAAAAGCTCAAAAAATTAGGAGTTTCGGTTGTGGCGATCCAACCACCGGAATAGTCGCTATGGGTAAATACGTCACCGAGTAGGCTGACAATGTGACGAAGGTGATGTCACCTGTCCGGATGGATGGAACACCGGACGGCAATAGGACCCCGATCTTCGTGGCGATGGTGGCCATCAATACAGACCGGGAACCGTTGCCGGTTAATTGCAT
>CAYOPU010000157.1:0-5243 GCA_964405915.1 uncultured Smithella sp.
TTGAGATTCTGATATAAATTGACAAAAAACATTTAAAGTAAATACAGGTACATATGTTTATTGAGCTTATTTAGAATGACTTCCTAATCCAGCAGAACAAACTATTAATATAACATGAACATCTACTTGAACATTGGTAATAATATTACCAAATAGGACAATAGAATGAAAAGTTTTAAACTGATCTACACCATTATCAAATGTAAATATATATGGTTTTAATGAAAACAAAGGCTCTTTTGTAAATACTATGACAGATACTAATTGAAATTATAAACTTTATGTAGAAGATTGAATATGGAAAGTTTGATGATGGGTTAATTCTTACGGTCCACTTACTGAAGAAAATCTTACTATTTCTGGTTCAAGTTTAACAAATAAAAATTTTGTAATAAATACATCTGATTTATTTACGGTTACATGAAGTGTTACAATTACATGAACATTAGTTTGAATAGATTGAGTAAATATTTTTGCAGAACCTACAGATAATGATTATTCTAAAGGTTGATTTACATTTACTGATTGAAATTGAAATTATGTATTAAATTTAAAATCTTGAACTTATAATATTAATGCATTTCATCCTCAATATTGAGAAATATGAAAAATTAATAATATTGTAGTAAATACAAATACTTGAAATTTAAATTTTTCTATAAATACTCCAAAATCTTTAACTATATCATTTACATGATCTTGATTACCATCAAGTCAATCTGATATTTCCAAATTTGAATGGATTATGGATATTTTTAATAAAGATGAAAATAAATGATTTACACAAAAAATTTTATGACAAACTCAATACAAATTTAATAACGTACCAGGTTGAATATATAAAATTAAAATTAATGTAAAATGAATTTGAGAAGTTTATAATTCATGAAGTTTTATAATTTGAGAAGATATCACACAAAATATAAATATTGATTCTACTAATAAATTAGTAACTATATCATGATCGATAGTTTCTAGTGGATCACTTGTACCTTTAGAATGAGTATATGTGCAAATTAAAAATCTAAATACAAATCAAATAATTTGAGAAAAATCAAATACTTCGTGAATTTTTAATATAAATATTTGATCTGGCACATCTTTTCAATTAGTTGCAAAAAAACCATGATATGAGCAAAGTTTAGTATATACATGAATGACTACATCTAGTTGATATACTTTTAATGATAGTATAAAATTAATACAAATTTCTGAAACAATTACAGTTAATTGAAGCGTTTCTTGAAGTTGAAATTTTGAAAATGTAAAAGCTTTTATAAATATACAATGAATTTGAGTAAATGCTAATTGATGAGAAATAGATATTCCAAAATGATTTTGAAAAGAATTATTTTTAAGTGCTACTTGAAGTTTTTCTCTTACGGATGTCCCAAAAAACTTCTGAAGTTGAAAATTAATAATAGCTGTTGAATGATATCAAAAATATAAAGATATTACTAGAATGTATTGAAATACTAGTGTTAATTTAAGCTCTTTTAGTCTTATATGAGTTAATATTCCAAAGCCACTTTCTACACCAATTATTCCTTCTCAGGGTTGATTGATTAATGATCTGACATCTCAAGTAAAAGTATTATTACCTAGTTCTGCTTTATGAAATTGATCTCAACCATGATCTGTAGTAACAAAAGAAACTTTAGCTATTCCAAGCATACCTTGACAAGAAGCAATCTGATGAAAAGCAAAAGAAATTAAAGCTACAGATAGTAATGGTAATCCTATTACTGATTTAACTACAGATGTTACAATAGAAATATCATATTCTTGATCTGAATTATATAACACTTATACAGGTATTACATTAGATGATATTAAACATTTACAAATTTCTTATTATGACAGCACTTCTATGTCTTGGAAATCTTTAGCTACCACTATAGAATCTTCTAGTTGAGCTTTATTTGAAAATTATTCAGGATCATTATCTACTTTATTAAAAAATATTCCTTCTTATGAAACTTTAGTTTTCACACTTAAGGCACAAGTTAACCATTTTACATTATTTACATCTCTAGTAAGTACTGCGGTTACAAACTCTAATCCTAGCTCAAATTCTTCTAATTCAAATTCTTCAAACAATAATCAATCATCATGAGGATGATGATGAAGTTCGATTGTTTCTTGAATTACAACAACTGTTAATAATATTTCAAAATATTTATGAAATGTAAAACAAGCTATAGTTTTAAAATCATGAACTAAAATAGATCAAGTTTTAACAATTAATAGAGAAGGTAAAGTAGTTGCCTTTAAAGATATACTTTCACAATCGACAAATACAATTTCTAATGTAAGTGAAAATTTAGTTAATTTTGCAGTATGAGATATTATATCTACTCAATGATGAAGTGTAGAAATAGCATTAAATTGATATACAAAAATGAATCTTTCTCCTTGAGCAAGTATAAAAATAGCAGCAGCATGAAGTTGATATATTACCTATGAAAATATTAATGGTAAGACACAATATGAATTTACTAGTCAAAATTGATGAAAATTTCAATATCAAGTTAAATGAAAAACATGATATGCTACTATTAGATGAACAGTTTTGGAGGTAAGCACATCAAATGTCTGAGAAACTTATAAATTAATTTCATGAAAAATAGATATTTATAATAGTGTCTTAAAAAAATCAGTTAGTCTTGTAGCTTGAGATACATATATTGCATATGTAAGCTGAGAAGAATTAATTACAAAAGCATCAACATTGACATCTACCTGATCTAAAAACACTTCTACTTGATCTAAAATTACTTCCACCTGATCTCAAATTACACCTGTTTCTATAGATGAAAAAAATAAAATTAACATTAGTAATTATTGTTGAAATTTTCAAGATGTTTCAAGTGGAGCATTTGTTTGTGATTTGATTCTTAAATTAAAAAATAAATGAGTACTTGCTAATAATAAATATTTTAATCCAGAAAAAAATATTATTAGAGCAGAATTACTTTGAATAATTTTAAAATCAGCATGAATAAAAGTTTCTTATGATAGTAAAAATACATTTGATGATATTAGTACTAAAGACTGGTGGGCTGCAGCTGTATCTACAGCAAAAAAATTATGACTTGCATCAAAAGAAAATAAAAATTATTTTCCTAAAAGAAATATTACAAGAGCTGAAGCATTACAGATTATTATGAAAGCTAAAAAAATTGATTTAAAATTTGATAAAAAATATTCTTATAATGATATAAAATCATCTGACTGGTGGGCTGCAGCTGTATCTACAGCAAAAAAATTATGATACATTTCACAAACAAATTTAAATTTTAGACCAAACGATCCAATTTCTAGACAAGAAGCAGTAATTATTTTGTATAATGTATATTTTAAATAAAAAAAGTTTTTGAAATTTTTAATATGTATCTAATATTATACTTAAATAAAATTGTTTGATTCCGCCAGCTGGCGGATAGTCTAAATTTAAAAGAAAAAAAACGAACACCAATTCTTGTTAGATATAACAAGGTAAATTTTATCTTTTAAAATTAAAAAACCTTCAAATTAATCTTGAAGGTTTTTTAAAAAAATTTCATATAAATCATCAAAAATTAAAGGTATCATTTTATGAAGTATCTGTAAAAGAGATACAGCAATTACTCTAATATCAGGATGAGATGCTTCATTCGCTCTTAGGTTTATAAAATGCCTTATTTCTCTTAAATTCATTGTTACAATAATTTCGGTTTTTAAATCATTTGGCAATACTCATCTTGCTTCTTGTGGTTTTATAATTTCGGACATTTCTTTGTAAGAAACAGCAATTTTTTCTATTGTAGAAAACCATTTTTCTTTGATTGTAGAATCTTTTTCAAAAATCCAAGAAGGATAAATGACTTTGAATCATCATTTTTTAAATGGATTTACATATCTAGTACTTTCTTGAGTGTAAGATGCAAGCCTGTGTCTTACAAGCTCATGAGTAACTCACCTATTTGTAATTACTTTAAATGTTATTTTTTCGTGTTCAAGAGTAGATTCATGTTTGTTTGAAAGAATTAATTTAATTATTTTGTAATGACTTTCTTTGTCTACTTTATCAAATGATTGATAAGATGTACGTATTGCTCTTTCTAGATTTCTTAAAATTTTTTCTCAATCTATATTTTGATCTAAAATCTCAACTTCAGGTGTGATTATTTCTACAATTTTTGATTTATATAATCAATTTTTTTTATCTTGTTTTAACTCATTTTTAAGTGTTTTAATAAATTTTGTCATATAAATTATATAATTAAATAAAATATCGAAAAAATTATATAAATAAAGACTGTAGAGTCAAAACTTTTTTATAGACTGATTCCCTTTTATTTTTTAGTTTTTTTATTTTTAAAAACCTTTTAAATTAGATTATATATTGCTACCTCAAGACTATTAAATAATTTTGCTTTATTAAAAAACTTTTAAATTAAAAAGTTTTTTGTAATTTATTTAATTTTGAATATTATTAAATTTATATTTTATATTTGTAATTAAAATACATATGTCATTAGAACAATATGAGATTGTAATTGGCCTTGAAACTCATGTAAGAATTAAATCTCAAACTAAAATGTTTTGTAGTTGTAAAAACGCAGTAGAGCTTGCCAATAAACCAAATGAAAACGTATGTCCTATATGTATGTGATTTCCTTGAATGCTTCCAGTTCTTAATGAAGAAGTTGTAAATTTAGCGGTTAGAGCGTGACTTGGATTATGATGTAAAATTAATGAAGTTTCAAAATTTGATCGTAAATCATATTTTTATCCAGATTTACCTATGTGATATCAAATCACTCAATTATATATACCACTTGCTGAACATTGAAAAATTAAAATTTTTGTAAATAAAGATTTAAAAGAATTTAGAATTAATAGAATACACATAGAAAATGACGCTAGCAAATTAATTCATGCATGATCAAAAACTTTATGTGATTACAATAGAGCAGGAAGTCCATTAATGGAAATTATTACAGAACCGGATTTTCATTCTAAAGAAGATGTACTTGAATATTTAGTAGAACTTCAAAAAATTATGCGTTTTGTATGAGCTAGTGATGCAGATATGGAAAAATGACAACTTAGATGTGATGTAAACATTTCAATTCGTAAAAAATGAGAAACTATCTTAAATAATAGGGTTGAAATAAAAAATATGAATTCTTTTGCTTCTGTCGGTAGAGCTATTGATACAGAATTTAAAAGACAAATTTGAATTTATGAAAAATGAT
>CAYOPU010000158.1:0-5187 GCA_964405915.1 uncultured Smithella sp.
GGTGTCATAATGTAAAAGACTGGTTCTATGAGGATGGGGGATGAAGTGGTACAGGTTTTTTAATGGCCGTGAGCGAATCCAAAACGTCCGTCAGTCCAATGATGCTGACTCCGGAAGAATTGTATTTCGCGCCGCCGCGTGTGATGCCTTTGCCGCTTGTAATACACCCTTCCACCATGCTGGACAGAAGAGGCGCCGGCTGGTGCTTCTGATAGATTCTGCCCAGCTGATTGTTGCCGGTAACGGACTGCTCAAATAAAAAATGTGCATTGTCCTTCAAAGGCCTGCCAGAATGCTTCAAAATCACGGAAATCGTCATTTTCAATCCTTCCCGTCTTCGGCCCCAGCTCCCAGTTCATCAGGGGATGCTTTCCGTTGTTCATCGCCATTTCAAACGGCGCTACCAGATCAACATCGGCAATATCGTCAAAGATAGAGCTAAAATCATCCTTTTGCTTTACCTGATGATGATTAATATCGTCATGATGGGCATGGGGGAGCCGCTGGCCAATTACTTAAGCACCCTGAAGGCGATTCAAATCCTCACCTGCGATTTCGGCCTGGGGATGTCCAACCGGCGAATCACCGTTTCCACCTGCGGACTGGCCCCGCAAATTGTGCAGCTGGGAAAAGACATCTGCATCAATCTGGCCGTCTCCTTAAATGCCCACGACGACCAAACCCGCAGCCGCCTCATGCCGGTCAACAGAAAATATCCGCTGGCGACGCTGCTTTCGGCTTGCAAAAAATATCCCATGCCGGGACGGCATCTGCTCACGTTTGAATATATCCTCATTGACGGAATCAATTCCTCGCGGGCCGACGCGGAAAAGCTGGCCCGCCTGCTGAAAGATCAGCGCTGCAAACTGAATCTGATTGTCTTCAACGAATACCCCAGCTCGCCTTTCAAATCACCCTCCCCACAAGACGTGTCCGCGTTTCAGCAGATTCTGCTGGACCGGCACTTCACCGCCATGCTCCGCAAAAGCAAAGGCGGCGACATCCTGGCCGCCTGCGGACAACTGAGCGGAGCTGCCGAAGCGTAAGCATGAGAGCCTTCAGTTGGGGCGAGTTTCTTTGGCCTCGACGCAACTGAAGGACGATATCGTTCGCGGCGTCCTTGAAACACAGGATAATTCAACGGCATTCCGTAAAAATTAGGAGCGGCTGCCGGGTCCGGCGACCATGCTGATCATAGAGTAGCGGCTTTGGAATAATCTGACGAAAAATCCCCCGCTGATTTCAGCGGGGGATTTCTATTCCTGATCTGGGCACAGGGATGTTCGTCCTGCACCTTACTCTTTGTAGAGATCTTCCAGTATCTTGCCATATTTTTCCATGACGACTTGACGTTTGAGTTTCATGGTTTGCGTGAGCATCCCATTATCGAGCGTGAAATCTTCCAGGATAAAATCAAATTTGCGTGGAATCTCATAGGATCCCACCGATTTCTTGAGATGGTTCTGTACTTCAGCCGTTAACAGGTCTTTGAATTTCCGGCCTGCGGGATTATCAGGATCAAAAAGATCCTCAGGTTTGACGGACAAACCCAGTTTGTCGGCCAGATTTTGAAGCAGCTTCATGTCGGGTACAATAAGCCCCACGTTATATTCATGTCCGGCACCGGTGACGACGGCGTTTAAAATCCAGGGCAACACCTTCATCTCCAGTTCGATGGTGTCCGGATGGATATACTTTCCGTTGGCCAGTTTATATTCTTCCTTGAAACGACCGGTAATGAATAAAAACCCATCATCATCCAAGCGGCCACGATCCCCGGTGCGCACACCACGCATTCCGTTCATCTCAACAATGACTTCTTTGGTCTTTTCCGGTTTGTTGTGGTATCCGATCATGCATTGGGGACCGAAACAAATGATCTCACCGTCGTCAGTATCCTCTCCGGTTCTTGATCGATCAATCACGACTTTTGTCTTGTTGATTGGTTTGCCGACAGAGCCCAGACGATTTCCCATTAAAGGAGAGTTGATGGTGATGGCCGGAGACGTTTCGCTCAAGCCATACGCGTCATAGGTGGGGATTCCCACGTCAATAAAGAATTTGGCAATTTCCACATTCATCGGGGCACTGCCGGTGACCGCGTTTTCCAGGCAACCGCCAAAGCGGGCACGAATCTTTTTCAGGACGATCGCATCCAGAATTTTATATTTTAAACCCGCCTGACCCGTTTCCCGCTTCAGTTTGGCGGCTGCCAGCGCCGCTTCAAAGAGCTTCAGCTTTAATCCGCCTTCTTCCCTCATTTTGGTCCAAACCCCGTTATAGACCTTATTAAAGATCCGGGGCACGGTGATCATAAAAGTCGGCTGAATTTTGGGCAAATCCTCAATCAAAGTCTCGACCGATCCCATAATGCCGATGGAACCGCCTCTTAGAATAAACGCGTGCAAGTCGGCCGTAATGCCGAAAGAGTGTGCCCAGGGCAGCATGGAGATGCACCGGCTTTTTTCAGTCAGGTTTAAAAACCAGGCCAGGCCCGCTTTGACATTTTCTGCCAGATTGCCATGAGAAAGAAGAACGCCTTTGGGTTCGCCTGTTGTGCCTGACGTATAAATCAGAACCGCGACATCGGTGGGTTTTGGTTTAATTGAAGGCACGGGTTTTTCCGACCCTTTTTTTTCGAGAGCCGCCAGGGTGTTTTCCCCTGAACCTTCAATTAGAATAATTTGCTTGAGCGTGGGGATTTCGGCGGGAAAATCTTTCACTTTTGCCAGAATCTCAGGCTTGGATACCAGCAGGATCTTGATCTCGGCATCCTTGACAATATACTTCCACATCGAAACCAATTCTTTTTCATACATGGGGACGTATGCAGCCCCTAAGCCCTGGGTGGCGATTTCACCGATCAGCCATTCCTTCCGGTTATTGGCGATAATGCCGACGGTGTCGCCTGCCTTCACCCCGATGGCTGAAAGCCCCGCCCGTAAATTATTGACGCGGGTTGCGATCTGGCTGTAAGTTACCCATTGATACACCCCCGCGCTGTCTTTCTCGCCCATGAGCAGATTATTGGCATATTGAGACGCGCTGTTTTCAAAAATCTGGACAAGATTATCCGGGGCTTCATATTTACTGCTGTACTCACCATATTCAAAAATCGCCATAAAATTCACCCTTCCTTTCGCAATTTAAATTCAAAGATAATGAAAGCGTAATGAAAAAATATTGATCAAATTATTGTTTATGGTACGTTCTTCAACACATTAAGCAGGACGCTTTTTACATGACGACGATTTTGAAATATTGCACCGTTCAAATGATGACGACAAAAGGACGGTTTCTGTTTCCGGGTAAGAAAATCCTTTTGTGATGTGAGAATATGGGCAATGAGGCGACAAGTCAAGATAATTTTGATTGTTCTCTTATTAGAGGATCGGTTATATTGCAAAATGAATATGATGAAACCGATTGGATGTAACGCCATGCGATATAATCGATTGCAAAATGAAAAAAGCCCATACCTGCTGCAACACGCGCAGAATCCAGTGGATTGGTATCCCTGGGGTGAAGAAGCATTTGAAAAGGCGAGGTGCGAAGACAAGCCTGTCTTTCTGTCTATCGGCTATTCCACCTGCCACTGGTGCCACGTCATGGAGCGTGAATCATTTGAAGATGCGGATGTGGCAAAACTGCTCAATGACACATTTATCAACATTAAAGTTGACCGTGAAGAACGTCCGGATATTGACGCAGTCTATATGAAGGCATGTCAGATCATGACGAAGAGCGGCGGCTGGCCTTTGACCCTTATGATGACGCCAGACAAAAAACCTTTCTTTGCCGCAACCTATCTTCCCAGGGAAACAAAATATAGCCGCAGAGGCCTGCTGGAGATGATTCCGGAAGTCCAAACACTTTGGCAGGCGAAACGTGCGGATATTATTTCCGCCGCATCGGAAATTTACGCCGTATTGCAGCAGCCGACAGTCAGTCATCCAGGGGAAGTTGGCGAAGAGACGCTGCATCGCGCTTATCGGTCCTTATGGATGAGTTATGACAAGACCTATGGCGGTTTCGGGCAGTCGCCGAAATTCCCGACGCCGCACCATTTCTTTTTTCTGCTGCGCTACTGGAAGCGGACCGGCGACGCGCAGGCGCTGCAAATGGTGGAACACAGCTTGCAAAACATGCGGCGCGGCGGGATTTATGATCAGATCGGCTTCGGTTTTCACCGCTATTCAACAGACGTCCAATGGATTTTGCCGCATTTTGAAAAGATGCTCTATGATCAGGCGCTGATGGCCATGGCCTATACGGAAATTTATCAGGCGACCGGAAAAAAAGAATACGAAATCATTGTCCGCGAAATCCTGACTTATGTACTGCGTGATATGACGGATGCCGGGGGTGGTTTTTACTGCGCCGAAGATGCCGACAGCGAAGGCGTTGAAGGAAAATTCTATCTGTGGTCGGAAAATGAAATCCGCAGCGTCCTGACACAAGAAGAGGCGGATTTATTTTTGTCTGACTACCGGCACGCAAGTGACAGCTCAGCGCAGGACATGCAGGCAATTCCCGCCGGTCACTTTATCCCGCATCTTCAGCCGTTATCGGCAGTTGATACGGAAGGCGGTTTACTTGCGCACTCCGGCAAAATGGAGGTCATCCGGAAAAAACTTTTTGCCGTTCGCGAAAAACGGGTGCGGCCGCATAAGGACGACAAGATTCTGGCCGATTGGAACGGTCTGATGATTACGGCGCTGGCGCGTGCCGCGCAAGTTTTTGATGACAAGGCTTATGCCGAAGCCGCGATTCGCGCGATGGATTTCATCACGCAATCTCTGCAAACAAAAGAAGGCCGGCTGCTTCATCGCTACCGTGACGGGCAGGGATCCATCGCGGCGAATATCGATGATTATTCCTTCATGATTTGGGCGCTTCTGGAACTCTACGAGACAACATTTCATGTCAGGCATCTGATCAAAGCGCTGGAGTACCAGTCTCACTTGACAGCTTACTTCCGCGACGATGTAAACGGCGGATTCTTTTTTACCCCCCATGACGCAGAAACGCTTTTAATTCGTCCAAAAGAACTCTATGACGGCGCCATCCCATCGGGTAATTCCGTGGCATTTCTCAATATCCTGCGTTTGTCCCGGATGACCGGCGACGTTGAATTGGATGAAAGGGCGCACGAAATTTACCGGGCTTTTTGCGAATCAGCGGATG
>CAYOPU010000159.1:0-5160 GCA_964405915.1 uncultured Smithella sp.
TCTATGCGAAGGTCAACGGCGAATACGGCATAAGCTACGTCAGTGAACGCATGGCGGATATCTTTGAAGTACCGCCCGACACCGAATTGGATGCGCTGTTTCCTATCTTCATTTCTCATGTTCATGAAGAAGACCTGGACCAATTCACGGCGTCTGTCCAAAACGCGGTGCAAGAGACTGCCCCCTGGGATTTTGAAGGCCGGTACATCAAACCATCCGGCAAGGTGTTCTGGTTCCATGCCATGTCTATACCAACCCGCCTTGAAGATCGCCTTGTCTTTGATGGAATCCTGCTGGACATCACGGATCGCAAGCAGGCGGAAGATGCGCTGCGCGAAAGCGAGGAACTTTACACACGCCTGGTGGATACGATCCCTGATGTGATTATCCGCACAGACCTCCAGGGCAATATCCTCTTCGCAAATGATTATACACTGCAGCGAAGCGGATTCAGCTGGAAAGAAATCGAAGGCCGGAACATCCTGGAATTCGTTCCACCCGGGGAACATCCCATGGCCGTTCAAAACATCACCCGGATCATGACGGATGGCAAACTGGGTCCGTACGACTACCATCTCATTATCAAAGACGGCAGCATCATTCCCTTCGAAATGATCAGCGGCGTGTTCCACAGCAAAGACGGCAAACCTTGCGGCTACGTGCACGTATGCCGGGACATCAGCCTGCGCAAGCAGACCGAGCAGGAAAAGGAACACCTGCAGGAACGCCTGAACCAGTCGCAGAAGATGGAATCCGTCGGACGCCTGGCCGGGGGCGTGGCCCACGATTTCAACAACATGCTGGGCGTCATTCTCGGCCATGCGGAGCTGGCCCTGGAAAAGACAAGCCCCGACCAGCCGCTCCACGCCCATCTCCGGGAAATCCGGAAAGCCGCGGGGCGCTCCGCCGATCTGACGCGACAGCTCCTCGCCTTTGCCCGCAAACAGACCGTGGCCCCCAGGGTCATCGACCTGAACGAGACCGTGGCGGGCATGCTCAAGATGCTGCAGCGGCTGATCGGAGAGGACATTCATCTGTCCTGGCTGCCGGGCGGGAAGTCCTGGCCGGTCAAGATCGATCCGTCACAGATCGATCAGATTCTGGCCAACCTGTGCGTCAATGCCCGGGACGCCATTACCTCGGTGGGCAACGTGAGCATCGAAACGGAAAACATCCGCATTGACGAGGCCTTTTGTGTCGGCCACCCGGATTTTATCTCCGGGGACTATGTCCTCCTCGCTGTGAGCGACAACGGCTGCGGCATGGGCAAGGAGATTCAGGACAAGCTTTTCGAGCCTTTTTTCACCACCAAGGATGTCGGGAAAGGCACAGGACTGGGGCTGGCGACGATTTATGGCATTGTCAAGCAGAACAACGGCTTCCTCAACGTTTACAGCGAGCCCGGCCGGGGCACAACCTTCAAAATTTATCTGCCCCGGCACATCGGCAAGGCCGAACAGGCCGGAACGAAAGAACCGCCGGAACCCGTCAGCCGCGGCCAGGAGACCATTCTGGTCGTGGAGGACGAACCGGCCATTCTGGATTTAAGCCAAATCATGCTGGAGCAGCAGGGCTATCAGGTGCTGGCTGCCGCAACGCCGGGTGAAGCGATCCGACTGGCCGAGGAGCATCCGGGGGCGATCCATCTGCTGATCACCGACGTGGTGATGCCTGAAATGAACGGCCGTGACCTGGCGAAAAAAATACTTTCCTGCTACCCCGGCATCAGGCGCCTGTTTATGTCGGGCTATACGGCGGATATGATCGCCCACCAGGGGGTCCTGGATGAAGGGGTGTGGTTCATTCAGAAGCCCTTTTCCAGAAAGGATCTGCTGGCCAAGGTGCGGGAAGTGCTGGATCAGCAATAAGGGAATCGGGTCAGATGCACAGGGAAGAAGAGATACTAAAGTTAGGGGTGGAGGACATTCATCCGCAAGAATCCCTGGAACGCGTATTGGCTGAGTTCGATGCCCTGGCGCGAGGGAAAAAAGTATCGGCGCTCAATATTCCTTGTCTGCGCAAAGACGGTTCCATTTTTTACGCCAACATCAGTTCAACATCCATGACCTTAGACGGTGAGAAATGCCATGTGGATTTTTTGATTCCATGGATGTCCTGGGTGAAGGCGTGATCGCCGCTTTGCGGCATCAAACAGCGGACTCCCCCATAGGCACCGGGTAAACCAGCTTCCTGAAGCATGCTTTTTTCTATTAAGTGAAGGTTTTTTTCCAGGTTATGTAAGCTGGTAGCCTTTCTCCCGGAATAATCCAAGGCAGGTATCGGCAACAGCAGCGTCATAAAGAAGACCCTTGTTTTTCTCAATCTCTTCAAGCGCTGCTTCAATACCCAGGGAAGCACGATAAGGACGGTGGGAAGCCATAGCCTCCACAACGTCTGCCACAGCCAGAATGCGGGCTTCTAAAATAATCTCATCCCCTTTAAGGTTGCTTGGATAGCCGCTCCCGTCGATCCTTTCATGGTGTTGATGAACAATTGGTGCCAGCGGCCAGGGAGATTCTACATCCTTCAGCATCTCGTATCCACTCTGAGAGTGTGTTTTAATCAGGGATAATTCGAGGTTTGTCAATTTTGTTGGTTTGGCTAATATCTCCGTAGGTATGGATAATTTCCCAATGTCATGGATGATACCTGCCATGTGGATTCCTTCAATGATATGATTATCGACTCCCATCTCCGTGGCGATTGCACAGGCCAGATTTGCAGTCCGGGACTGGTGACCGGCCGTATACGGGTCTCTGGCTTCCAAAGCAGACACCAAAACCTGAATAGTCGTGCCGACTGCTTTTTTAAGGCTGTTAAGTGTCTGTTGAAGTTTTTGTTCTGCCAGCTTGCGCTCTGTGATGTCAAGCGAAACATTGGCCAGGAAGATAGGCGCCCCAACACCGGCATACTTGATGATAAATGTCGTCGCATGGACGTCAGTCAGCACACCTGTCCGAATGTTGCGATACAGTAGGTCACCTTCCCAATTCTTGCCCGACAGCAATGCGGGGATGATTTGTTGCCGGACTGTCGACACATAAGGTTCAGGAATCACATCCTTGATGGAATAGTCGCCAACTTTATCCGGATCGATTCCCAACATCTTGCTGCCAGCCTCATTGAGGAAGATCATTTTCTCGTCAAGCGTACATAGGCTGACTAACTCGCTGCTGGATCGCACAATCGAGGCAAGCTTGAGAATTTCTTCCTCTGCCTTCTTGCGCTCGGTGATATCGCGTGTAACGCCTCTAAAACCGATTGGTTTATCTGATGAATCTTTCATTAATGAGACAGATGCTTCAATATATCGCGTAATTCCGTCTTTTCTTATAATCTGCCAATTAATTTCTGGCAGGGAGTCCCCTGTTTTGTAAACTCTATTAAATGCTTCAAAAACTTTTTTCACGTTTTCTTTATCCATGTACTGCCGGTTATTCATTCCTGTCATTTCATCTTTTGAGCGCTGATGAATCCGGCATAACGAATCGTTGCAAAAGGTGAATTTACCGGCCAGGTCAACTTCAAAATAGCCCTCCTGCATGTTTTCAAGAATGGTTCTATACTTTTCCTCACTTTGGCGGATATTTTCTTCGGCCTGTCTGCGCAAGGTGATATCATTGTAGATGACCTGAGATTGTTTTTTGCCGTCCCAGAAGATTTCCTTGCGGAAGACATGGAGATGGCGTACTTCGCCATTCTTTCTCACGATGCTTATTTCATATTCAGCCGGGCCGAATTCCCCTTTCAATCTTTTTTTCTTTCTTTCCAGAAATTCAGCGTAGCTCTGCGGTGTATAGCGTTCTTTGATGGATGTTTTTTTCAGTTTTTCAATGCTGTCATATTCGTATATATCCAATATCGCTTTGTTGGCATAAATGGTTTCACCTTCCACGGTTGATATGCGTATTCCCAGCGGGGATTCATCAAGAGAATGGCGAAAGTTACTTTCACTGGCTCGCAGCTCATTCTCTATTTGTTTACGTTCAGTGATGTCTCGGCCTTCTCCAAGCAGGGATAAAGGTTTCCCATTCCCGTCCCGGATAAAACTGAAAAAGCATTCAACCCATAAAGTCCTGCCGTTTTTACAGCGGCATTCTATTTGCTGTAATTGCATCAGAGAATAGTCTGACGGAACTGCCAACGCCTTGGACATTTCAATGGCATAAAACTTCATCACTGTTTTAAAGGATGCAGCCGTGAGAAACTTGTCTAAAGGGAGCGCGATAATCTCTTCCAGAGCGTATCCCCATAACTTTTCAGCAGACGGACTGATATATGTCCATTTTAAATCCAAGTCCATAAGCCACACCAGATCTTTCGTGTGGTCTGCCAACAGACGGTACTTTTCTTCACTTTGCCTGAGCAATGTTTCCGCTCTCTTGCGGTCGGTAATGTCGTTTACAATTCCTATAAATCCTGTTGGTTTTCCGGATGAATCTTTTTGTAAAGAAACCGATGTTTCAACATATCTTGTGGCACCATCTTTTCTCGTAATCTGCCAACCGAATCCTTCGGAGGGTTTTCCTGTCATGTAAACTTTATGATATTCTTCATGAACCCTTTTGGCGGTTTCTTCATCTGTATACTGCCGGTAACTCATGCCCATTAATTCATCACTCGAATATCCGGTAATACGACATACTGAATCATTTAAAAAAATAAATTTCCCGGCAAGGTCTAATTCAAAACAGCCATCGTTAATATTTTTAAGGAAATTTCGGTATTTTTCTGCGCTTTTGCTATTTGATTCTTCCGATAAGTTGAGCGGTTGGGCAGTATTCTTGCTTATTGTTTTTTTTTTGTGAACTTTGTCAGTATTCTTTTGCATTTTTCTTTACCTTCCAAGGGTGGTGCTTGCATCGTAACCAAGTCCAGATGAATTTATTTCTGAATTCTAATCGTAAATTATACGAAGAATAATTTTGTGTCAAAGTAAATAATGACCTCAATGTGCGGGTTGGATGTTTATCCAATTTGGACGGTATTTCTTACAAATTAAAATGTTATGTATTGATTATGTTTGTTAATTTTTGGATAAAGGACGTACGCCAGAACCGGATGAACCTTATTTACTCCAAAGTTGAGACCAATCAGGTCATGTTTTGGTGGAGATGAGGAGGATCGAACTCCTGGCCTCGGCGTTGCGAACGCCGCGCT
>CAYOPU010000160.1:0-5160 GCA_964405915.1 uncultured Smithella sp.
AACGGTCATGGCTAAAAGCACCCACAAGTCCAAGTAAACCAGTCAGTGTCATGTAGCCAATGTTGTGGGATAGTAGTAATCAGTCACTAAAGGGGAGGGTAAGCCAAAAATCTAAAGTCTGTCTCTAAGCTCATCTTTTGTAATGTCACAGTCCTTTAAAATTTGAGATAGAAGTCCTTTCCCGATTGTCTCGCCACTATGTACCGGAACTACAGTACACCAGTCATCTGGATGTCTTAAAAAATGATGACTGCCTTTAATCCTGATCACTTCAAATCCGAATTTCTTAAAACACGAATTAATGCTGAGCCTGATAGAGTAGGAAAATCAGACATTATTCAACCGTAACTTTCTGAACACCGAAAAATTCACACTGTGAAGGCTGTTCAACCTCAAGGCACAATTCAATAGCTTCTTTTATTCTTTTGATCAATGTATCAAGAGATTTAGCCTGAGTATGACAGCCTCTCAAAGTAGGAACTGAAGCTACCAGATACCCGTCTTCGTCTCTTTCGATTATAACATTAAATTCTCTATGCATAACAATACTCCTTAATCAATCAGCACAATATACGAAAACAATTAATTAAATCAAATGAAGAGAAATATTATAGAAGCTATGATGATCTCAATAATTTATTAGGAAAGTTTTGCTGAATATCTCTTTCCGTTAAGTATGACTACAAACTCATCTTTATTGCCGGTCTTAATCTCTTTTCTTTTACCATAATCAAGCAATTTATGGCAATTCGGGCATAGAATTAGAATATTGTTTAAAGACTCACTGCCTTTCTTAGATTTTGCTTTGATATGACAGGCTTCAATATAAAAATGCCCATCCTTTTTTTTCATTGAGAAATTGCAGAATTGGCATTTGAAACCTCGATACTTCTTTATTTCTGCTACTAAAGCTTGATTTCTCTTAACTCTTCTCCCGTTAATAATTGTATATTCTTCCTTAGAGTTTTCCATTTTAGCGATTTTAGTTCTCAAATCATTTAAGCTTTCAGGTGATTTATCTACATCAACCGCTGAATCTGCTAAATCCTGTTCATATTCTTCATCAGATTTTTTGAATTCAGTTAGAAATGGTTTGCCCAAGTCTTCACCTATTAAGAATTGAAACAAAGCATCAACTTTGTTGTAATTATTTAATTCAGGATATTTTTTTATTAATTCTAATTGATATGCCTTGGTTTTTCTGTAATTTGAATAGCTCATACTTGTAGATATGTTGTACCCCAGAGTCTTGAGAGCATCAATAGTTTTATGATTCATTATAGGAAATTTACTTTCGTTAATCCTATGAAGATATATCGTGGAAATTCCGAATCCAAAATATGAATCATTCGATCTCCCTTCAAACCATTTTTTGCTATCAAAATCTTTTGAGAACGGCTGTAAAATAAAATTTTTAAAAGATTCGAAATTACCTTCAATATAGCTTTTAAACCTATCTTTTGTACGAGCTCCATTCGATTGTAGTTTACCTCCGTCATTAACAAAATCAAAAAATAATTCAATCAGCTTAGTTCTTGTTAGCTTTTCCAAGTATTCTTTTTTAAAGAAATTTCTATAAAATCCGATTTGCCTCCTTTCTTTATCAATCTTGTACCAATTTTCGAATTCTATTAACATTCGATCCATCAATTCTTTTCTTTTCATGTTTACCTCTGATATTGGTTAATTATGAACAGCACCTAATCTCCGAACTTTAATTCGGCACTAGTTTGTTTTTTTGTAAGTACGATTGAACCAGCAATATTCTTAGAAGCGCCATAGATGCTTGATTCAGTATAATAAACGGGTGTATCAAGTATTTTCAATTCCCATCCGTAATCGCTTTCATAATTGTAGCCTATAAACATACATTTCGTGACCCCATCAGTATCTGTTTCTTCTTTCTTATAAGGTTTCAATTCCGTAATAAAACTATAGCTGTCGATAAAATTTTGGGCAAATTTTTCCAAACTCATGTCCCCGGAATTGAATAAGTGATTAATATCAGAAGCGTTTATACACATTTCAGTCAATTTATCATCTTTGAAAATAAAATACGATTTCTCATGTACGAATTTACTTATCATATCTACCATCTGCCCCAGAAAATCCCCTCTACCCGAACTAAAGTATATTAAATCTTCAGTTTTCACATAATTATTTATTTCGTTCTGTGGGAAGGTTTCTTTTATCACAGACATAACATTCTCAGAAGACATACCGAGGCAGAATTTTTTTATTACAGGTCCTATTGAAATTTTTTCTTTTTCAAGCTGATATTCTGCCGGAGTTTGGTAAGTAGCACTTCCTACTTTACCGTTTACCGAAATCGAAATCGTGCCTTCACCAATCTGAACAATATTGATTTGTTCAATCGGCGTGCCGTCTTCATTGGTTTTTAAGAATTCAAGGGCAAAGTCTTTTGTAGGCTGGTAGAATTCTTTCTGTGCTTTAATCGTAATGATTTTATCAGCAAGCTGTTTTGAATATTTATCAGCAAGTTGCTGACTTTTATCGCATCCTACAACAAAGAGAATTGCGATTAAGAGTAATACTAAAACTGAGACCTTTTGTACTTTCATTTTTTTCTCCATTTAAATTTAGTCGAATTTGCCTTTAGGTGCTGGTTTAGGTGGTACATAGACTTTTTTAAAGAATCTTATAATATTCCGAGTGCCCTCCCAATCTATCATTATTACATAGGAATTTTCCTTCGACCAATAAAACCAATCCAAATTTTCAGTAATTTCAAAAGAAGGAATTTTATACGCTGCTTTGAAATCATTAATCCAAGAGTCAAACCTTACTTTTTGTCTTAACATGTCAGGTATTGGAGCACCAAATATCTTTTCGATGTTATCTTCAGAAATGTATAAACCACTTAATTTACCTTCATCATCAAAATCGAATCCTATTTCAGCTTCTGGATATCTTGTTTTTAATAACATTTCTGCATGGCCTTTCTTCATACCGATGTAAAATCCTTTCATTACAATATTTCCATTTTGTTTTTCTATGGCTACTAACTTTTCGTATTCAGAATTGAAATCATCTAATTTTATTTTTTCTATTTTTTCGATTAAAATGTTTACTACTTCATCATCAGCTTTTAGTTTGCTTGCACTGTCTGAATTAGGAAACTTTTCAATAACCCAGTTCTTATAGTTCTGATAATCTTTATCTAATCTCTCAGAGATATAATTATTAGTGGCTGTCCATACAGAATCATTGGTTAAATCTAAGCTTTCAGGGGAAATACTTTTCTCTTTCAAAGATCCAGTTAGAAAACTATATGCTTTATTAGATAATGCATCAGTTACAAATTTTTGCTTACGCCAATTATCACTAAAAAATAATTTTTCATCTGAGGCCTTTTTTATAATTTCCAATTTCTTTTGATTATTCGAAGAATCAGATTCTTTTGTACTTTTTTTTGATAAGAGACTAATACCTTGGTCAATATATTCATTTAACATTTGTGAAAGAATAAGATTGTTTTCGGAATTTAAACTATCCGGAGATATAAAAAAATTATTATCACTTTGGAAAAAAGAAACAAGATGCGTACTTCTAAAAATATCTTCTGAATGACCTGAGTATTCATCATAAATTTCAACTTTTAATTCAATGTTCTTTAATAATTTTGAATAAAGTAAGTTAATTCCATTCGGATAAATATCAAAAATAGTGTATGTAATGTTCTTAAGGATTTCAAATTTATCTTTATATTCGGCAGGATTATAATTACGGAGTAAATTACTATATAGCATTTCATATTTAGTCATTAATATATTTTTATCTGCGCATTTCAATAATGCTTGAAAAAGATTTACATTCATAAACTTTTCATTTGCAATCTTCTTTAATAACTCCTCTTCATTAATTCCGAACTCTTTAGTTTCATTATAATATTCAATCAGTTTTTCTGTAATAGTTTCATTTACATCCTTATTTACCTCTTTAATACAATGCTCTTCACCTTCAGAAATAGAGCTTAGATTTATTAAACCATCATATACTGCATTAATATCTAGTAGAGAAGCAAAATATATATAGTTTGTGGAGAGCTTCTTTTCTTTGTTATCATAAATTTCTATATGGTCACTGGTTATTTTTTTTAAAAGAATTTCTTTTTCTCTATGTTCATTCAGCATGAATATACGACTTTCATTCATATAATTCGTATAAATTCTTTCGTATCTTTCATACATTCTTTGTTCGTCTGTTGGTGCAATCGGAATCTCTGTCGTGTTTTTGATAATATTATTCAACTTAGCTTCGATTTGATTATCATTTAAATTTTTAAACTCTCTTTTTAACACATATTTAATGTAATCCTTGGTACTAAACTTGTCAAAACCACCCATTTCTTTGATAATATTAGTTTGGAATGACCTGCCAGGATCAGAATATTTCGCTAATTTCTTATCTAGAAATGCAAAGTAGTCTTTTTCATTATTCAATTTAATTGAACTTGATGAAAACATAGATTCGTTTATATCATAGTAGGTAAAACGAATACATTTAAAAACCCTATTCTCACTACTCAGAATTTGATAATCTATTGAGGATTGATCAGCCAGTAAACAAATGAACATAGCTGTGAGCATTAAACATACAAAAATTTTCTTTCCCATATTACCCTCCTACTTTTTTAATTTTCACATTTTTTAATTTTCACAAAATAAAAAACGGGATGCAACACATCTAACATCCCGCCAAAAGGCCTACCAGAGCCTACGCACAAAGATATAAATGATCGCACCCCGTGGGGTGCTTTCACTTAAATCAATCCTGTGCGTTATAAAACTGGTAGTTTTTGGCAGATCAATTCAGATCAAGCAGTAACTTTTAAATAAGCTACAATATGTTAATAATCTCTTTTCTGAGCCTCACATTTTATTATTGTTGTACATATTTTTGTTGTTTGTTCCAACACTATCTCAAATTTTAAATAATCCTGATACAATCGGGTAAACCTTAAAGTAGAATTGTAAATAATATACCATATAAAATCAAGAAAATTATTATTCATTATCTTACTCAAAAACCTATTTTATGGCTATTTGGCTTACCCCCAACAAGAATTACTGATTACTATTTCCCACAACGGGCCGGCGATAAAACAAGTTGCCGAAGGCAATTTGCCCGAAGGGCGTA
>CAYOPU010000161.1:0-5147 GCA_964405915.1 uncultured Smithella sp.
CTCTATCAGAATTTCCACCCCTGGCTGAAACCGCTGTTCAGTTCTTCGCTGGCCGTAACCACCATTCTGGCCATTGTTCTCAATCTGATCATGCGTATCGGCATTGCCCGCGAGGAAAGCCTGGAAGTGGCGGCAGGAACGGACGTTTCACGACAGATTTTTCAATTCATGGAAAATCAGGGTGCGGCCTGGGGCGCACGCAAAGAAGTGATATATAATGCCATGGCGGCGATGAACGAACTGATGGAAGCAACGGCTCATTTTGATCTGCCCGAGAAAAAGATCATTTTCAAGGTTGGGTTTGACGAATACAACCTGGATGTCCGGGTCCGCTATGAGGGGCCGGTGATGGCATTCCCCGCAGAGCGGCCCGATAAAACGGAGTTGCGCACCGGTCCGGACGCTCTGGTTCGTCTGGCGGGATATCTTGTCCGGCAATATACCGATAAAGTTACTGTAACGCAGGAAGGAAAACATTGTCTCGTCCATCTCCATTTCAATCATTAATGGAACGGTTTGGCCGTCTCCGGGTGATTGTCGCCCTCCTGGTGATAGTTGTGCTGGGGGTCACTGCTGCGGCGTTCATGGAGGTGACACGACGTGAAGTGACCCGGAGCATGCTGGTCCGGGGCGACGCGGAAGCCCGAAACATCATGCGGGTGGTCATGTTTGACCTGTCCAATCAGCAGGCAGAGCTGGATTTCTTCCGGAACTATGCCCGTGAACGCCATGAAGAGCAATTGCGCAATCTGGTCCGGGTTGTCGTTTCCGAAGTGGATTTCTTTTACGATCTTTATGAACGGGGCATTCTGACGGAGGAACAAGCCAGAAGGTCTGCTCTGGAGGCCGTTCAAAGGGCGCGCTATGGCCACAACGATTATTTTTTCGTTTACGACCGGAACAATGTTGCCATCTCTCACGCGGATCCCCGGATACGCGGACGGAATATGTCGGCGTCCGTGGATGCCAAAGGACGTCCCATAGCCAAAACCCTGTGGAGCATGACCGGGCAAAACCGTGATGGATTCCTGACGATCTGGTGGACACGCCTGGGTGAAAAAAAACCCGTACCCAAACTTCTGTATTTTTATCACTATCCGAAATGGGACTGGTTGATCGGCACCGGACTCTACATCGACGATATCGACCGGGATGTCGAACGGAAAATGGCCGAAACGATGGATACTCTGAAACGAACCTTCCGCCGGGTTCGTGTTGCCGAGACCGGTTATTTCAGCCTGTTTGATGGTTCCGGAAAAATTCTCATTCATCCTTTTCTGGAAAACACCGAAGGCGCTTTGTTGAAGGACCCGGTAACGGGCAATAAACATATCCAGAATCTGATGGCCGCTTCAAAAAATCCGGATGTGCCGTATAAATATCTATGGGACAAACCGGATGCTCCCGGAGATTACCGGTTCTGGAAATATTCCCATGTGGAGCATTTTGCGCCTTTCAACTGGTATCTTTCCTCTTCCGTCTATGAGGATGAAATGGAAAAGCCAGCCGGAAAAATTATCAAACGTCAGACGATTTATATTCTGATGATTGTATTGATTTCGATGATCGGTGTTTACCTGATCCTTGCCCGCGTGACGGCGCCGCTGTTGCGACTGGACCGTCATGCCGACACACTGCGGAAAAATGGTTTTGCCGTCTCTGAAAATGGGAAAAAGGAATTGCTCCTGATCCGGTTTCCCCGGGAGATCGGCCATCTGGCCCGAACCTTCTGGAATATGGAACAACGTCTGGAGGAGCATTTGAGGAATCTTCAGGAGACGACGGCGGCCCGGGAAAAGATGGCCAGCGAGCTTCGGATTGCGCGGGACATCCAGATGAGCATGCTGCCGGATCTGAAAGCTGCCCTGCGGGGAAGAACGGAGATTGATCTCGCAGCCGCGCTGGAACCGGCGCGGGAGGTGGGCGGCGATCTTTATGATTTTTTCTTCATCGATGAAGATCGCTTCTGCGTCATTGTGGGAGACGTGTCCGACAAGGGAGTCCCTGCCGCGTTGTTTATGGCCCGCAGCAAGGCCCTGCTCCGAAGCGCCGCCCAGGGGACCAACATCGCATCCGGTCTTATCCTGCAAAAAGCCAATGCAGAACTGGTGGATGGCAACAGCCTGTTCATGTTTATTACTGTCTTTCTGGCGATTCTGAATGTCCGGACCGGGGAGTTGACCTACAGCAATGCCGGCCATGTGCCTCCCGTCCTGATCGATCGGGACAACCGGTGCGAAATTCTGGCGCTGCCGCCCGGAAAACCGTTGGGCATCCGGAAGAGGGGACTTTTTGAAACGAAGCGAAGGCAGCTTCAAAAAGGTGACGGCCTGCTGGTGTTTACCGACGGCGTTACCGAAGCGGAAAACAAAACGGATGGATTTTACGGAGAAGAGCATCTTTTGTCGCGCCTTCAGGAACTTCCGTCGGTAGCCGGGGCGGCCTGTATCGTCGAGACGGTGCTTTCGGGAATAAAAAGTTTTGGCGGAGGCGAACCGCAGTCCGATGATATTGCGGTGGTCTGCGTCCGGTATATCGGCGCTGTGGAAGAATGAATTTATCAAATAAATCATGAGAGGAGTTTATCATGGATATTTTTGAAAGTAAGAAAGGCGGCTGGCTGATTCTGGAACTGAAGGGGCGGATGGATGCCTTGACCGCGTCGCAGGTGCGCGAGAGGATCTTCGGGGGCATTGATCAGCAAGACAACAGGCTTTTGCTGGATTGCACGGGGCTTGATTACGTGAGCAGCGCGGGGATACGTGTTCTCTTCGAGGCGGCCGATAAAATTCAGGATCAAAAAGGAAAGATCGGCTGCTACGGGGTGAACGACAATGTGCGCCATATCTTCAACCTGTCGGACATCGAATCGGAAATTGCCGTCTTCAACACACAGGAAGAAGCGATGAAAGACTGAAACGGGCGGGTTTGCTGAACGCCGGCAGCTTTCAAACCGCTTCATCGGCAGGCGAGCCGTTCATCGTTGTCCGCTGATTTTGTAAGATCTTTTCCGTAAAATCTTTTCTTGACAAAAGGTCCTGTTATTGTTAGCGTCGCTTCACGCTTGGATCCGAAAGGACTGGGACGGAGGGAACACCGAAAAGGAATGTTAAGCCTCTCGTCTTGCGACGGGAGGCTTTTTTAATGGAAAGTATGAGAGTCATAGAATCCATCAAAGAGATGCAGACTTCCTGTGAAAGTTTAAGACTTTCCGGCAAAATAATATCTTTTGTTCCCACGATGGGCTATTTTCATGAGGGCCATCTTTCACTGATGAAAGAAGCCCGCAAGACGGCGGACCATGTTGTTGTCAGTATTTACGTAAATCCCACCCAGTTTGGCCCCAAAGAAGATTTTTCCAAATATCCCCGGAATTTTGAAAGGGACGCTCAAATGGCGCAAAGCGTCGGCGTTGATGTTATCTTTTTCCCGTCGAATTCCGAAATGTATCCGGACACTTATCAAACCTATGTGGATGTGGAGAACGTGACGCAAAATCTCTGCGGCGCTTCCCGCCCGGGTCATTTCCGGGGTGTCACGACTATCTGCTGCAAATTATTTAATATTGTCAAACCCCACCGTGCCATCTTCGGCAAAAAGGATTTTCAGCAACTGGCGGCCATTAAACGCATGGTTGCCGATTTGAACCTGGATCTGGAAATTGTCGGTCTGCCGACCTATCGGGAACCGGACGGCCTTGCCATGAGTTCGCGCAATGTTTACCTGAACAAGGAAGAACGGGTATCGGCCCTTTCGCTTGTCGGTGCTCTGAAACTGACGCAAAAACTTTATGCCGAAGGCGAAAGAAATGCGGATGTGATGATTCAACAGGCGGAAAAAATTATTAAAAGCAAAGAATTTACCGATATTGATTATATCAAAATATGCGATACGGCCACCCTGGAAGATGTCCGGGAGATCAAGGGGGAGGTTGTGATGGCGCTGGCCGTAAAAGTAGGGAAAACGCGGCTGATTGATAATTCCGTTTTAGGTGAAGAGCTTAAGGTGTCATATTAAAGATATCTCAGGAGAAAAAGAACCATGCAAAGATTTATGATGAAATCCAAAATCCACCGTGCAACCGTTACGGATGCTGACCTGCATTATGAAGGCAGCGTTTCCATTGATGAAAATCTGATGGATGCAGCCAACATGGTGCCCTACGAACAAGTAGAGATTTACGACATCAATAATGGAGAAAGGTTTTCGACGTATATCATTAAGGCAAAGCGCAATTCGGGCACGATTTGTCTTAATGGCGCCGCCGCCCGCAAAGTAGCCAGGGGGGATCTGGTTATCCTGGCAACTTATGTAGCCGTGGACGATGAAGAGTCGAAGAGCTGGAAACCGAAAAATATTTTGGTGGACAGTAAAAATAAGATCAAAAAAGCATCCAAATAAAATTTTAAAAACGATCAATCAAAAGCATCCTCCGGATTATCAAGGGGGATGCTTTTTTTATGGGGGAAACTCCCGTTCCATCCACCGGTATTTTATACACAAGGAAATCAGGTTCCTTTGTCCTGATGACGAACGATTGTCAGACCAATCAGCCGGGAAACAACAACGGCGAGGTAAGCGATCCCTGCGAACTGTTCAAGCATCACCAGTACCCGAGACGCCGACGTTATCGGTATGATATCGCTGAGGCCCGTGGCCGAAAGATTGGCAAAACTCAGGAACAGCAGCTCGATGAAAGTCAGCGGCTCTTTCGGGTGCGTACCATACGTAAAAGCGTTAGGGCTCCACGCCTGACAGACCAGATACATATAAGCAAATCCCCAGGCAATCAGCGTAAAGGTAGCGCCAACGGCAAACAAATCGTCGGCCGTTACCTGATCATCCCCCATCATATGAGTAATCAAACCGCCCGCACCGTAAAAATACAACGCCGCCTCCAGCAGAGCCGCCCAGATCAACAGAGTGGGGTTGGCCAAAAGCCATGATAGTGATGACAATAAAATGATTAAGGCCGCGATGATCCATGCGATCCAGGAAATTGCGGGACTGCGCATGACGACCCAGACCACCAGCAACAGGACCAGCGTTCCGAAAACACCGAGAATGAACGATCCGCGGGGGACACCTTCGAATGCTGTTGGCGGCGGAAAAAATTAGACCAAAAATAGCGGTGGTGGTTTTAGCAC
>CAYOPU010000162.1:0-5144 GCA_964405915.1 uncultured Smithella sp.
TGCGCCGGAGCAATCTCGATGATTGCCTCTCGTGCACTTGCGCCGGAAGCTCTTGCTTCACAATCGGTGCAATCTATTTCCCCAAGCTGGAGCTTGGGAACCAGACTCAAATTCCAATATTGACGCTTCAGCCAATCCTGTGTATAAACCTGCAAATTTCAATCAAATGTCCAGTCCATTGAAGGAGGTTCTGTTGGTTATGTTTTCCGGAAAAAGATTTTGGGTCTTGTTTTGCGGCTTTGTCTGTGTGGTGTGCCTGCTGGCATATCCCGTTTTTGCGGAGGTGAAGGTTTTTGAGCAGGAGGTTGAGGAAGCCGTCAGCCGGGGCCAGAGTCAGGAGCAGGTGGAGGCTTTTGCCCTGCAGAAGGCCAAGCGCCTCGCCGTGGAAGAGGCTGGCACCTATATTTCGTCGCTCACCATCGTCAGGAATTATCAGCTTCAATCTGATGAAGTCACGGCCTTGGCCTCCGGCGTTGTTCAGGCGAAAGTTGTCGGTGTTCCCGCCGTCCGGGTGGCAAACGGCGTTGTTCATGTGAAAGTGAAAGCAAGGATCGATGTCGATACCGCCGTTCTGGACCGTCAGGTTGCGGAAATCATGAAAGAAAAAGGAACGCTGAAAAAACTGGAGGAAGAACGCAAAAAGAACAAGGAACTGGAAGAAAAACTGGCCAGTCTGAAAAGCTCGGAAGTCAAAAGGCTGGAAGAGCTCAGCGCCCAGGCCATCGCCATGGAACGCGAACGCGATCGCCAGCGCCTGATCCTGGAAGAGCAGGCACTCAAAGCCAGGGGCGAACTCAGCAAGGCCGAAGCGGAGCGCATTGCCAAAGAACGCGAAATGCGGGAGAGGATCAACAGGACGCTGGCCGAGCAGGAGAAAGCCAAGCGTGATGAAGCAGCGGCGCTTGCCGCCGAGCAGGACAAAATCAAGCGCGCCCAGCTGGAAAACGAGCAGCGCTGGAACGACCTGACCCGTAAAGCCAAGCTTTCGCAGGATTCCTGGACGGCCATTGACGACAGCCTGTCGCTCAAACAGGCGCTGGCGGAAGTTGCAGACCTGAAAAAAGAAATCGCCAATCTCAAAAACCGCCTTGATTACCAGTATCAGGCCAACACGGCCAATCTAAAGAAGGCCTACGCCCAGCAGCGCGACTTGTCCGGGGCAAAGCTGCCTTCACCCCCTGCCCCGAAGGACGCCTTTGAGTCCAGCGCGGAGTATAACAATCGCCTGGCCGCCTACGATCGGCAGGTCAAAGCGGCCAAAGCGGCAGGCGGGGAAGCCGTGGAAAGACTTGAAAAAGAAGAAACTCTCAAACTGGCCGAGGCGAAGGTGGATTATCTGGGGCAGCAGATCCGCGTGCTGAAACCCTTTGTGGATCGCCTTGAATCTTTGCAGGCAAAGAAGTTTACCCTCCCCGAGGGCGGCGCCATGACGGTTGAACTTGGGGAACCGGATGCGGACAACAGCCGCTTTCCCCTTGCCCTTAAAAACAACAGCCAGTCCTGGTCATTCTGGTGGAATTACGAAAACAGGGATCAGGCCAGGGACTTCTATCGGACGCGGACACACCTGAAAGCAGAGGGGCTTTATCAGATTGAAGAAGGGGCGAAACTTGTCCCGAGACTGACGGCCGCCAAAGTCACCCATCTGGCGACGAAGGAAAGCAGGGAATTTACGCTGGAGACGCCGACTCAATTCAGTGAAATCAGGCAGTTTGCGAAGTTCCAGCAGGATGAGGAAACAGCGCGGGAAAAACAGAAACAAGCGTCGCATGAGATGACCAAGAAGATTATCGCCAAGGATGGCCCTTTTAGCGCTTATGACGACGGTACAGTTCTGGATACGCGGACCGGCCTGATGTGGGCGGCGAAGGACAACGGTGGTAATATTAACTGGCGCAATGCTAAAAGCTACTGCGATAATTACCGGGGTGGCGGCTATTCAGACTGGCGGATGCCCACGCAGAACGAACTGGCGAACCTTTATGACGGAAATAAGAAAAATCGTCATGGCTACTATGTGACGGATTTAATTGAGATAACCAATTGCTGTCCTTGGGCGTCCGAAATTCGCGGTTCCGGGGCCGCCAACTTCAGTTTCTACCACGGCTATCGGGGCTGGCCTCCCCAGTCCTACGCCACCTACTACCGGGCTTTGCCGGTGCGGTCGAGCAAATAGGTTATTTGATCATTTGGTGATTTGGTCATTTATTTTTCGGGTGCAGGGCGTAGCCCTGCCCGGCGGATTTTTTGTAGTGCGGATCTCTCAGAAAATGTAGTGCGGGGCTTTAGCCCCGCTAATGCGCACCTGAAGGTAAGCACTACGTTTGCGGTGGTTCTTTCTGGTTCCCAAACTGCAGCTTGGGAACCAGAAGGTAATAACGTGCTGGTGATTGTTTTTTTATCTCAGTTTTTCGGCCTGGAGGTGCCGCTGGTTGCCGCCATGTACATGATTCCCTTTTTCGTCCTTGTGATTCCCTTGCGTTACTACCGCCACCGGAAAACCAGACTGGCGACATATGCTTTGTAAGTAAAAGATATTATTGGTCTTCTATAAAATATCAGCACCGCACTTAAAATATGTGATTTGCGTATTGATTCAACGCGATTCATCGTCGGCAATTCACAAAGCGCCCATGTTGGCAATGGATCTGTTTGTCCTGAGCAATAAGAAAATGAAGCTTTTATAAAATTAATGGAGATTCTGACTTGATTTTCTGAGATTTATGCCGATAAAGGAACAAAAGTTTGCTTCATGAAAAATAAATCAGGAATGGCAGGGACATATTGATGAAAGCAGTCAGCGCAGATAAACTTCTCCAAGAAAATAAATTCCTCAAGGCCAGGCTTCATGAATTAGAACATCCTGCCGGGGCAAAATCTGGTCTGTCCGTCCTTTCTGCGAGCCAGGTGTACAATGCGTTACTTCATTCGTCTCCCAGTACGATTGTTGTTTCGAAACTGAAAGATGGGACCATCTGCGATGTCAGTGATTCCTTTTGCCGGAAATCCGGATTTGCCAGGGAAGAAGTCATCGGCAAGACATCAGCTCAGTTAGGTCTGTGGACGAATCAAGACCGTGAAGCAATGGTCAACCGTCTTTTAAAGGATGGAATGTACCATAATGTGGAAGTGGATCATCAGCTCCGAAACGGCACCATTATCAAATGTCTTCAATCGGGTTCACTGGTGACGATCGACGGTGAATGCTGCATTCTTATGATCGTGACGAACATCAGCGTCCAAAAGTCGGTGGCTGACGCCCTGCGGGACGAGCGAGACTTAAACAATAAAATCATTAGCAGTCTGCCGGGATTGTTTTGCATTGTCGATGAAAATTTTAAATTTATTCGCTGGAATAATAACTTCACGAGCATTACCGGCTATTCAGCAGAGGAAATGCTGGGCATGACTGCCTTAGATTTCCATCATCAATCGAATCCAAGTCTCCTGTCGGCAAAGATAAAACAGGGGCTGCTTCATGGTGAATTTTCAGGGGAAGCGGATATTGTTTCGAAAGACGGGACAGTCCGGACCGTCTTGCTTCATTTAAAGAGACTGCAATATGAAGGCAAACCGTGCATATTAGGCACCGGCACGGATATAACCGAAAAAAAGCGGACCGAGAATGAGCTCAGGAGTTTCGCCGAAAATCTGGAAGATGCCAATATCGCGCTGCGTGTATTAATCAATCGGAGGAATAATGAGCAAACGGAAATTGAGGAAAAATTGCAGGCTAATATCAATGATCTCGTTATTCCTTATTTGAGAAAATTGAAAAATTTGCCTCTGGATGATCGCCATATAAACTACATGAATGTTCTGGAAAGCAATCTTGGTAATGTTTTGTCTCCATTTATGAGGGACTTTCTCTCTGTGCATCAGTCTCTCACCCCTCAGGAAATTCAGATTGTTGACCTGATCAGGAAGGGGAAGAAAACAAAAGAAATCGCTGATATGCTCAACGCATCAGCCCTCACGATTATGACCCATCGAAATAACATCAGAAAAAAACTGAACCTGATCGATTCCAAAATCAATCTTCGTTCGCATGTCATGTCTCTCAAATAGTAAGTATATTTAATACACAAAATACCCACAATAATTCAACGATCATAATTGTTGCCAATTCGGTAAATAAGCATTATCGTTATTGCTATGATTGATAATGATTCATGCTCATGAGTAAGGAGAGGGTGTAAATGGAAGAAGACCAAAATGAAAAAAAGCTCAAATGTGGAGATAAAGTAAAAAACAGGTATTCCAGAACACTGACCGTTCTTGTGCAAATGGAAAACAGGGTGTACGTTCAAGAAAATGTGGATTGTTATGACCAAGATGAACTTGAATTAATAAAAGATTCATCCGACTGAAGCCCAGCCAGGGCCAACCGCTCAAAAGCATGCCTGTCAGGAAAAAGATCGTCTCCTTACGAATCTTTCCTCAAGAAAAACACGGGTCTATCAAAAAAAAACACGCACTGCATAGGTTGGCCATAACGGCTAACGCTTTTTTGTTTTCTGCTTTTGCAGCCTTTCCTTTTCGGTTTGAGCCTGAGCTACATTCTGTTCCAGATCGGGGTTGCCGCCTTCACCGGTACGGGCTATTAATTTTTTAGCGTTGGCAATATATTCATCCAATGCTCGCTGTGCCTCTTTGATTTTTCCAGCCATTTCCAGCACACTTGCCGCATCCAGAAACATGCTAATGTTGTCATGGAAACGGGCCGCGGTTAAGTAATCTTTGGCTGCCGCATCATAGTTGCCATTGGTTTGATAAATTCTGCCGCGCTGAACAAGTGCTAAATCCATGTGGATGTCGTCATTTTTAAGCCGGATGACTTCCGAAAAGTCTTTTTCCGCCAGATTTCTGTCCTGCTTTGCGCCTTTCTCATTATCCCAATCTCTGTTTTTGGAATGCGCCCAGTAGGCCAGACCGCGTTCGTATAAGATGCGGGAATTTTTCGGCTCCAGCTTGATCGCCCGGGTAAAATCGGAAATAGCTTTTTCAAAGAGCGGCGGCTTGCCATATTCATAGGCAAAGGCGCGTGTGATATAGGCGTCGGCCATGTTGGAATCCAATTCCAAAGCTCGGCTCAGCAAAACGATGGCCTCGGGATATTTATCTTTGGCCGAGAGCCGCTGCCC
>CAYOPU010000163.1:0-5128 GCA_964405915.1 uncultured Smithella sp.
GCAATTTAAAAATCATTTCACAGAAAACTTTCAGACCACGACCCGGATGGATAGCATCAGCCGGATGAACCCTTTTTCTCCATCCCTTTTCGTTTCACTGGACGTCCTGTTTTGGGCGGAAGATCGCGGCTGACGAAAGATGCAAAGAGCAGGGCATCAAAATCTCAGACGTTTTTGAACTGAGCAATCTGGCGGGAGATCGCCGCCAGATTGCCTTCTTCGTCCCACACTTCGCCGTCAGCCTCCAGAAGCCCGCAGGTGATGAAGCGGGTCCTGAGGCTGCATTTGAGCCGATTGGTTTTGGGCAGGTTTCGGACATTGACGGAAAGCTCGATGGTCGGAACCCAGGCCGTCACTCCCTGCGTGGCCATGGCGGCGGGCGGCATGGAATCGATGATCAGAAACAGCGAAAAAAGATCCAGGGGACGGCCGTCACGAAACCGGAAATAGCCTTTGTTCAAAGAAACATCCGCCAGTTTTCCCCCCGTCATCCAACCCGCGCAGGCCGGGTCGAGACGAAGTTCGAGGTTTTGAAAAAGGGTGTATTTGGGCAGTTGAGGCATGGGTATGCACTCTTCGGCGGGAGCAAGATCCGGAGCGGTGCATTCATATCTGTGAACATTGCAGACATCATTTCCGGAAGCGAAAGTGCCCAGCGCCCGGATCTTTTCCTCCCCCTTCTGGAAAAGACTTGCCTCGAAGCGGGTGAACTGTCTGGAGCGGGCCATTTCTGAAATTTTGATTTCCACGCTGCCGGGAACGCAGCGGGCAAGATAATTGGCGGTAACGATCGGGGTTTCCTTTTTATCGCTCTGCCGGAGCATCGCATCTGCAATCATGGCCATGAGGTATCCCCCGTTGGGGTTGCCGTTGACTGACCAGTGATCCGAGACCGTGCCGGCATAGCGGGAATTTCCCAGATCGGAAAGAGCAATGTCTGCATCAAAAAGATTCATAGCGGTATTTCCTTCAAATCATTCACTCGATTTTGAGAGAGGGTGAATTTCCCAGATTGCTTTACCTGACCGGCTCATGGGCTTTGCGGCCATAGACACGTTCATAAGCCTGGCAAAATGGGCAAAGGTCGCCTTCAATCTTCCGGACGAACCAGTAGGCCATTCCCCGCTGTTTTTTCCGGGCACGGCTGCAGACCGTGCATTTCACGCAGAACGCTGCCATGGAGCGATCCTTCGGAGAAATGTTGTTATTTTCTTTCATGGTCACTTTCCTTTCTGTGATAACGGTTAGGGCATCAGAGGCCGCGCGAAGCTCTGATCCAGAACGCCGTTTTTTTCCAGCAAGGCATCCCAGAGGGTCTGGTTGATGAAGGGAATGATCTGTGCCAGATGCTCGGGCTTCAAGTGCTCCGGACGGGCCAGTTTGGCCAGCAGGGTTTCATCAAGACTTCCCGTCTCCCCGAAATTCTGTCCCAGCATGGCAAACAAGGAAAAGTATTTTTCGGTGAGAAAAGACGGCTGAACAGCCAACCCTTCACAGCCGCCTTTCAGGATGAGCCCCAGCGGGCGGCAGCCGATCCTGCGCGAAAACTTTTCACAGTAGCGCCCCGCAAAACGGGTTTGGGCCGTTTCGGGAAAACCGCACTGAATCAGAAACCCCAAAGCGGGAAGGTCCTCTTGACCCGCCAGCGGCGCCAATGCTTCCAGAAAGGCTTTTACGCTGCCCGGCATCGCGTCGATATAAAGCGGAAAACCGATCATGACGTTTTGCGCCCGGCGAAATTTCTCGGTCAGATCAGGAAGGTTCTTCCTGTATTTCACCAGATATTCGGTATCGCAGACGTTGCCGGGAGTCTCCAGAAATCCCCGGATGAAATGTCCCATCAGGGTTCCCGTGTTGCTTTTTATTCCCCGCGGGGATGCGTTAATGAACGTTAATTGCATGGATGATTTCCTCCACAGGGGTTTCAGTAAAATGCACAAAGCCCAGCGAAGACCAGACATTGATGGCTTCCCTCCGGAAGATGTCCGTAGCGATGGCAATGTCTTCTTCGTCGGTGGTGGGCTCTTTCTCCAGAAGAAAGGAAATGAGCGGATATTTGTCATAACGTTTTTTGTGATGCACCTCTCCATCCACTTCCTCCAGGTGGGGATGCACCAGGCAGATGTTCCGGTCCATGGCTCTCTTGAGAAGGGAACTGATAAATCCCATAATGAGCGGTGAAGCTAAAATGACATGATCCGACGCAATGTATTGTCTGGTCACATCGATTGCATCGTCCTGAATGCTGCAAATGCCGGGCGTCTTGAGCCAGCAGTTAAAGCATCCGGTGCAATAGCCTATTTTCAAATCGCGCAGGACAACAATTTTGGCCTCGTGTCCGGCTGCCTGCAAGCGTTCCCGAAGACGGGCAATACAGGAATCCACATTCCCCTGATCTTTTTCCGGATTACCGTTGAGTATTAAGATTTTCATCAATCTCCTTTTTTGGCATGACGACTTCCACTATACCGCTTCCACCCGGCAGGGCACATAGCGGTGGAGCGGAGTGCCAAACTGGTCGCGGTGCGTGTTTTTGGTCAGGCGGTTAACATTGGCGCCGTACTTGACGCCGTTATAAATCAAGCCGAAACCATGCGGGATGACCACATGGCCTCGGTGTGCCATCTCCGTGATTTCCAGCTCCATTTCCTCACAGCCCGCCTCGGTGGTTACACGCACCGTTTGACCGTCTTTCATCCCCAGCGCGGCGGCGTCATCGGCGTGCATCATGCAGGTGGAATAGCGCTTGCCCTCGTTCCACGAGGGATCGCGCATCAGGGTGCTGGCGTTCATCCTGCAATGTCTGCCGGCCATGAGGATCAAAGGATACGCGGGATCCGGCGTTAACGCCGCTTCCTCATGTTCCTGGTCGAGGCTTTCCAATTCCGCCCGAAGTTCAGGAATGACGAGATTGATCTTTCCGTCCTCCGTCCGGACATTGGCGAGATTCTCTTCCGGGTCCATTTGTCCAATCCAGATTCCTTCCGGATGTTCCATAATCTTCTGGAAAAGCTCTTCTCCCATCTCCATGCCCGGCGTAAATCCGGCGCGGGCGGCGTTCTTGCGGACGAATTTCGGAATTGTCTGGAGCATGCCCCAAAGTGCCGCCAGATGGACGGAACCCATCACTTTCCCCAGCGTCTTTCCCAGAACAAACGGCATGGCCTTCATGGCCTGCGGCTCCGTCAGTGCATATTCCATCAGCGCCTGGCCGAAGGCGGCATGACTTTCTTGGGCGGCCTGGTAAAGTTTCTCCGGAATGGGCGGAATGAGACCCAACTTGTCGGCCAGGCGCAGATGGATTTCGCCCAGTTCCAGCGCTTCGCCCTCCGGCTCAACAATGGGCCGCCGCATCTGGAAGTGGATACCCGGAAAGGTCATCGGGAAGAAGGTTCCGTCCCAGGACTCATAGCCCGACCGGGAAGGAAGAACATAGTGGGAAAGGGCCGCCGTCTCCGACATGGCCATTTCCGCCGTTACCAGGAGATCCAGACGCCGGAAGGCATTCTCGTAAGCGGTTGTGTCTGCGTAAGAGCGCAGAGGATTCGAGCCGGATACATAAACCGCCCGCAGACGCTCCGGATGATCGGAAAGGATCTCTTCCGGCATGGCGTTGGGCGGGTAGCAGCCCATGACCGGAGGAAAGTTCGTGGTCACCGTGCGCAGGGCCTTGGGATCGCGTTCATCGGAGTGGCTTCCCAGGGGCATCAGCACCCCGTGGAAAACGTTGCCACCGCGCATGCCGATCCGCCCGCAAATGACGAGAAATACATTAGCCAGGTAGGATGAGACTGCGCTGTGGCGGTTCATCAGAAGACCCAGATCATAGCGCAGACAGGATTTCCGTGTGGCGAACTGCCGGCAGATTTCCCGCATTTGATCGTAGTCGAGATTGCAGGTTTTTATGGCAGCGCGGGCGTCGAAAGAAACGAACAGGTCTTTTATTTCCTCAAAACCGGAGGTGTGCCTGGCGATGTAGTCTTTGTTTTCCCTGCCCTCCTGAAGAATGATGGCGATCATCGCCCGCAGGAGCAGGGCATCTGTTCCCGGACGGATGCGCAGGTGCAGATTGGCGACTTTGGCCGTCTCGGATAAACGCGGATCGATCACCACAAGCATTTTATCCGGATCTTTGGCGATGCGCAGGAGTTGTTTCGGCGCCTGGGGTATCTGATGGCTTTCCATGCCGTTCCAGCCGAAGACCAGAAGATAATCCGTCTCATGAGCATCAATTTCCGGAAAAACGGGCTGGCGGCCGAACATGCGACCCCATGTCCAGAACATGCCGGAAAATTCCTGAGTGATGGCGCTGTAATGATAGCGGGAACCCAGACCGCGCATCAGGCGCACACCGAAAGCCGCCTCGAAGTGGCAGCCCTGGCCGCCTCCGCCCATATAGGCAAAGGATTTGGGACCGTATTTGCCGACAATGTTTTTCAGCTTCGCCGCGATCTCATCGATAGCCTGCTCCCAGGAGATCCTTTCAAACTTATCCCCGACGCGCTTCAAGGGAAATTTCAGGCGGTCGGCGTTGTGCTGGTGACAGGCAATGTTCAAGCCCTTGCGGCAGACATACCCCTCGCTTTTGACATTCGACTTATCCGCCCTGACTTTCACAATGCGGTTATTTTCCACTTCGACTTCGAGACCGCAGTTTTGTGGACAGAGGACGCAGCCGGTTTTATACATCGTTGCCATAACGTTTCCTTTTCTCCGGCGGCATAGCCGGGGTCAAATTTATGGACTTACGCGCGCTGCGCGTTCTGACGCAGCTTGTTGATAATATCGTGAAGGTCGCGCTTCTGCTTTTCGGTTAAAACCTGCAGAAAATCGTTATTGGCGGCGGTGATCACGCGGACTGCCTCGGCGCTCATGGTCTTGCCCTTTGGGCTCAGATGAATCCGGATGGACCGCCGGTCGTCGGGATTGCCTTTTCGCTCAAGAAATTCCGCGGCTTCCAGGCGGTCCAGAATGCCCGTGAGGGTGGCGCTGTCCAGCTCCGCGCGTTTGCCCAGCTCGCTGGACGTCACCTGATCCTCTTCGGCCAGAAATCCCAGCACCATGGCCTGGACGGGGGTGAGGTTGAGTTCGGATACCTTCTGCGCGAGGAACCGGCTGGAAAGTTGAT
>CAYOPU010000164.1:0-5106 GCA_964405915.1 uncultured Smithella sp.
AAGCTCCGAGGGATTTTAAGTCCCTTGCGTCTACCAGTTCCGCCACCCAGGCCCAATGTTGAATCACGGAAGAAACTGTGCGGCTTATATTATTTTTAAATTGTCGTGTCAAGGATTTGATAGGGCCATTGTTGATCAGCCGGTATGATGACCGTCTCAAAAAGTATTTTTTGTTTATCCTGGTTTTATGGTAAGGACCGTAAGCTTGCTGAAAGGACAAACCCATGCAAAACATTGATCTTATGATCTCCGGCGGGAAAGCCCTGCTTATGGATATCAATAATGCCTCTATCGAAAACGCCGGAATTGCGATTCATAATTCTTCCATTATCGACATCGGCGGCAAAGAAGAAATCCTGCAAAAATATACGGCCAAGAAGACAATCTCCGGCGAAAATTCCCTGATCATGCCAGGTTTTGTCAACACACATACGCACGCGGCCATGACCTGCTTTCGCGGGATTGCCGACGATCTGGAGCTGATGGACTGGCTCAATAACTACATTTTTCCGGCCGAAGCTAAAAATGTCAATCCCCATCTTGCTTACTGGGGCTCGCTGCTTGCCTGCGCGGAAATGATTAAATCCGGTACAACATCTTTCTGCGATATGTATATCTTCGAAGAGGAAACAGCCCGCGCAGCAAAAGAGGCGGGCATGCGTTGTCTCATCGGTGAAGTCCTTTTTGACTTTCCGTCTCCCAGTTGCAAAACGCCGGAAGAAGGCATCAGCTATACGCGCCGTCTCGCCGAAAAATGGAAAAACGACCCCCTTGTAAATATCATCGTTGAGCCGCATTCTCTTTATACCTGCTCGCGCGGCGTCCTGGAAAGTGCCAAAAATATCGCCGACGACTACGGGTTAATGATCGGGATTCATCTGCAGGAAAACGTGGAAGAAGCGGATCAGCTTCGGCAGAAATACGGCAAGGACCCTGTGGTCTTTCTGGATGAAATCGGCTGCCTCAACGAACGGTTGCTGGCTTTTCACTGCGTTTATTTCTCGTCCTACGACATCAGCCTTTTTGCCAGCAACGGTTGCAAAATCTCACACAATCCGGCCAGTAATATGAAACTGGCCAATGGTATCCCTCCCGTGACCGAAATGCTCAAGGCGGGCATCACCGTCGGTCTGGGAACGGACGGCTGCGCCAGCAACAACACGCTGGATATGATCAAGGAAATGTCCACGGCGGCCAAACTTCATAAAGTCGCCATGCTTGATCCGACGGTCATGGACGCGCAAACAACGGTGCGCATGGCCACCATCAACGGAGCAAAAGCCCTGGGCATGGGCGAACTCACAGGTTCGCTGGAGGTCGGCAAAAAGGCGGACATCATCCTCATCGGCCTGGGCAAGCCGCATCTGACGCCGCTCTACAATGAATATTCTCATTTGGTTTATGCGGCGGGCGGCGCAGATGTCGATTCGGTCGTCATCAACGGAAAAGTGGTCATGGAAGACCGCCGTTTGCTGACGATCAATGAAAAAGAGGTCATGGATGAAGTCCGGAAAATTGCCGTTACGATTAAAAAAAGCATGAATATGTAAAAGGAGATAAAAATAATATGTTTCTATTCAAACAGAAGAAATTATTCCCGGCGACGCTGACGATCATTTTCATTTGTCTGATAATCATTCCCCGCATGTCTCCGGCAGCGGTAAAAGAGGCGACTCTTTTTCCGAATTCAGCTAAAGTGGAAGAAACGATCAATATCCATTCGATGTCTTCCGATAAGAACAACTCTCAAGCCATCATCATTTTACCGTCACAGGCCGACCCGGAATCATTGGTTGTCTCCCTTCCCGCCGCCGGCCGGTTAAAGATTGACGATGTCCGGATAAAAACTGTTGAGCGTGTTGATGAAGACAGGATCGCTCAACTGCGCGGGCAGATCAAAAAACTCCAGCATGAAAGGCATGACCTGCAGGCCAGACTTCAGGGGCTGGATGTTCAGCTTCTGTTCTGGCAGGCCCAGACAAAGGCCAAAACCAAAACCGTTGCGGATGCGGATAATCTGTCGTCGGCCATCGGCAGAAACAGCCGCAAAATTTATTCTGAAAAATATTCCGTCGAAACGGACCTGGGAAAAATCGACAAGCAGATCAAAGAGCTTCAGGATGAGTTAACCCGGGCTGCCGGAAAAAACGAAAAAGTGTGGGAGGCAACTATTACTCTGTCCGGTCCCGCGCCGAATCATACAGAACTGAATTATACTTACACGCTGGGCGGCTGCGGCTGGCAGCCGCTTTACCGCCTGGAAGCCTCGCCTTCTGCGCAAAGTGTTCTTTTTTCCTGGGATGCTGAAATCTGGCAATCCACGGGAGAGGACTGGAAGCTGGCCCGGATCAATCTGGCAACACTCCAGCCGGTTCAAACCGTCACACCTCCGGAACTGCCTCCGTGGGTCATCAAACCGAAAACCGCCGTTATCTACAAATCAGCGCGCCGGAATAAAGCCGCGGTCGCTGCGCTCGAAATGGCGGAAGCAGATCAGGCCGTAGCAGCGTCGGCTCCGATCGAAACGGTCAACACCACTTACTCGGTCTGGTCGCTGGGCAAAAAAACGTTGCCGGCGGGCATCCGACAGCGTTTAAAAATCAAAGAAGAAGCCTGGCCCGCCCAATTCCTCTTTCTGGCCCGTCCCAGTCAGTCGCCGCAGGCTTTTCTTCAGGCGCAGATCAAGCTGCCCAAGCCCGTTGAAATCCCCTCCGGGCAGGCAACTTTCGTCATTGACGGCGCAATGGTCGGCAAACGAGATTTCGCCCTTGCCGGCTCCGAAGCGGATATTTACTTCGGCACAAGCCCGCTGGTTACGGTCAGCACTTTGACAACAGCCGAGAAATCAGACGCCACAAATTTCTTACAAAATAAGCAGACGCGGCAATGGCAATGGTTGATCGAAGCAAAAAATGCGGGGAATTCTCCCGTCCGGCTGCGCATTGAAGAACCGGTTCCGCAGGTCCGTGATGAAAGAATTAAACTGACTTTCAAACACAACCCGGAACCTGTAGAGAAAGATGTCATGAAATTTGTCTGGATCATGGACCTGCCCGCTATGCAGAAAAAAACCATTGAAACCGGCGTAGAGCTTGAGGCGCCGAAAGATATGCCTATTGATTTCGGCTGGCGGCATTAGGATGAAATCGTAGATAAATGTTGCCTCGAAATCATCCATTAAGCCCGCTGGACAGGCTGCTTGAACATCATGCGGATGACGTCATGATTGCCGATTATTACCGGCTTCAGGAGGCTGTCAAAGCCGCGAACATCCGGAACGCCCGGCCGCCGGAACCTGCGCAAAAAAAGATATTTCAACTGCAAAACAAATTTAACGCATCGCGCCGGCGCGTTCAACAACGCAGACACAGCGTTCCCGACTTTGGTTTCCCCCCGGAACTGCCCATTACGGCAAAACGACAGACGATCATCAATGCCATTCGGAAAAATCAGGTTGTCGTCATTACCGGCGAAACGGGTTCGGGCAAAACAACGCAAATCCCCAAGATATGCCTGGCGGCAGGTCTCGGCCTGCGCGGCATGATCGGACTGACGCAGCCCCGGCGGATTGCCGCCGTCAGCATCGCCTCACGCATTGCCTCAGAGATGGGCCAGATCTGCGGCGAATCCGTAGCGTATAAAATCCGTTTTGAAGAAAAGACATCGGCTGAACCGCTCATCAAAGTCATGACCGACGGCATCCTGCTTGCCGAAACGGCCCAGGACCGGGACTTGCTTACGTACGACACGATCATTGTGGATGAAGCTCACGAGCGCAGTCTCAACATTGATTTCATTCTGGGCTATCTGCGCACGCTGCTTTTGAAAAGAAAAGAGCTAAAACTGGTGATCACCTCCGCCACGATTGACACAGCCAAATTCGCTCAGGCGTTTGACAATGCCCCGGTAATCGAGGTTTCCGGGCGAATGTATCCGGTCGAGGTGCGCTACCAGCCCGTTGATCCCGTCAAAGAGGAAAAGGGCGAAACGACTTATGTTGACGAAGCCGTTGCCTGTGTGGAAAAGCTACAGCAGGAAAGGCGTTTTGAAGACATTCTGATTTTCCTGCCCACCGAGCAGGACATTCGTGAAACGTGCGAGCGCCTGACAAAACGCTGCACCGGACTGGTATTGCCCCTGTTCGCCCGTCTTTCCGCAGGCGCTCAAAAACTCGTTTTTAACCCGGCTGCTCAGCAGAAAATCATTGTGGCCACCAATATTGCGGAAACATCGCTGACGATTCCCGGAATCAAATACGTGATTGATTCGGGGCTTGCGCGCATTCTGGAATACAATCCCCGCAGCCAGACTACCGGACTGCCCGTCAAATCTGTCTCACGAAGCAGCGCCGAGCAAAGGAAAGGGCGCTGCGGACGCGTTCAGGACGGCATCTGTATCCGTCTGTATTCCCGTGAAGAATTTGCCGAAAAGCCCCTTTACACGACGCCGGAAATTTTGCGCTCCAACCTGGCCGGCGTGATTCTCCGCATGCTCGCTTTAAATCTGGGCCTGATAACCTCTTTCCCGTTTATCGACCGGCCTCATCCAAAAAACATTCGCGACGGCATTGAAATCCTGCGCGACCTGGGCGCGCTGACCCGCGACGAGAGTGAGCCAGAGGCAGAGCTTTACAAACTGACAGACGTTGGCCGGACCATGTCCCAATTCCCCCTGGACCCGCGCGTGTCACGGATGATTATTGAAGCGAAAAAAGAAGGATGCCTTAATGAAATCGCCGTGATTGCCGCGGCGCTGAGCATCCAGGACCCCCGTGAACGGCCCTATGATAAAATCGATCAGGCCGCGGCTGCACATGCTCAATTTCAACATCCTGAATCGGATTTTCTCACTTATCTGCAAATCTGGAACCGGTATTCAGATTCGATCGAAAAAATGGAATCGCAGGGCAAGTGGCGGAAATTCTGCCGCGACCATTTTCTTTCCTACCGGCGGATGACGGAATGGCGGGATATTTATCATCAGATTCTGGAGATCACGAGCGGCAAAAATATCGCTCCGAGACACAGGAAACCCACAAAGATCGAAATCGATCAGGCGATTTCCGACAAGATTCACCGCTCGATCCTTGCCGGTTATCTTTCCAAT
>CAYOPU010000165.1:0-5071 GCA_964405915.1 uncultured Smithella sp.
CCACATGCAGAATATCAAAACAGCCGTTCGTAAAGGCGATCTTTTTCCCTTCCTTGCGCAGAAAATCGAGTTTATCTTTGAGAGTTTCCCTGTCCAGTATTTTATTCATGATGATTCTCCAAGGGTTGCTTGTTTGAAAATATATAGTATTAACGAAATCTTACCGTCTATTCGCTACAAAACCCTGGCCAGCGTGACGACCGCCACCTGAGCAGCGCCGGCTTTGACCAGTGTTTTGGCGCATTCATTAATCGTGGCGCCGGTTGTAAAAACATCATCGACCAGAATCAACTTTTTTTCGCGGATCTTTTCCGGCGAAACGGCGGCAAAAGCACCGGAAATATTCATTTCTCTTTCCTTTTTATGGAGACCTGTCTGTGTTAAAGTCAATTTACATCTTTTTAGCAAGGAAAAATCGACATTCAGGCTATATTTTTTAGCCAGCGCGCGGGCCAGAATAATCGATTGATTAAAGCCCCGCTCGCGCAACCGTTTGATATGCAAAGGAACAGGGACAATGGCGTCAAAAGCGTCCAGGTCCTGATCGGAAAAGTCAAAACCGGCCAGAAAGGACGCCAGAGCAGCGCCGGCTGTAATGTTGCGTCCATACTTGAATTGGTGGATTGCGTCGAGAATGACGCCGTCATAGGCGACAGCAGAGCGGGCGAATGTGAACCAGGGTTTATTTTCCAGACAATTTCCGCACAGATGATCTCCCGCCGGCGAGTCGGGAAAGATTATGCCGCAAACAGGACAGCGGCTGCCTGTGAGAAAGGTGATTTGACGCATACAATCGTGGCAAAAGACCTCCTGAACGCCGGTTGTGAGAACCTCATGGCATGCAAGGCAAAGAGGCGGGAACAGGGTATCCGATATTTCTGAAAAAAAATCATTAAGAATCAAGCCATATCCTTCGGCAATTTCTTTATTTCGGCGGCGTTTTCGTCAATCTCCATGCGTGGCGCATCCCACAGGTTTTCCAGCCCGTAGAAAGAGCGGGTTTCCTCCTGAAAAACGGAAATGACCACATCATCGTAATCCAGCAGAATCCATTCCGCGCTTGATGCTCCTTCAATCCCCAGCGGTCGGATGCCTTCTTTCTTGAGGTATTCCTGGATCGCGTCGGAAACAGCCTTGACCTGCCGGTCGGTGGCTCCCGAGCAAATCAGCATGTAGTCCGTAAAGGACGATAGTTCTTTGATATTCAACACAACAATGTTTTTTGCTTTTTTCTGCAAGACGGCATTGATGCATAACAGCAACCGCCGCGCGGATTCGTTTTTTTTAACTGGCAAAATTAGCTCCTTTAATCCTTCAAATTATGGACTGCGTGTGCCCCGTCATGGGTATGAAACCTGAATCTGACTTTCTTATGTCACAAATACAAAAACTTGACAATAAAGCATTTTGCGGCTCATCCGGCTTCGGCGCGGCAATGGAAATATGCTGATATGATTTTCCTCGCATTTAAAGAAAAATTTAAAGATTTTGTAGTATTCAATCTGAATGATATTCGTATGATAGATGCTGGTTTTGATCGCCGGTGTTTGAACGACTGGCAGGAAAAAAGCTACATAAAAATGGTCAGATGGGCGCATTATGCAAAATGAAAAAGCTTTTGACAAATTGTATAGCGAGAAGCATCCTTCTTTTTCTGGCGGGACAACAACGGCAATGAGGTGGATTTAATTATCGAGCAAGGCACAAAATTAATGCCAGTTGAGATAAAGTCAGGCCGCACCCTGACGCACGAATCCTTCTCCGGACTGGAAAAATGGTGCGCGCTGGCCGGTGCGCAGGCCGCAGAAGCCGCATTGATCTATGGTGGCGACGAAACCTACTGGCAAAAAGAAATAAAAGTTGTCGGCTGGAAAGAATGCGGACAGCTGCTGAGGTAAAATATCCCGAACCCGCCGCGTTGGTGTAATTTGGCTGAAATTTGAATCAGAATTGAAAAACACGGATCTACCAGGATAATCACCCGGTAGTAATCACTCATATAAAACGGTCGTCTGCTTGATGATGTCTTTTATTTCATCCCTTTTATCGGCTGGCTCTAAAAGCACGGCATCGCTTCCAAATGAAAGAATCCATTGCCTGACGTCATGCCAGCCGGATGTATTCATGGTTAAAACAATTGCGCCATCTTGTAGTTTTTCAATGCTCTGATTTTTACACCACTGCCGTTCTTGAATATACGGCGCCTGTTTGGCAGAGAACTGAATTTTAACAGCAACCGGATCGTCATAGACAATGCCAAAAGCATCGTCCATGATGGCATCGGGATCGAAATCAGCGGGAGTATCAAACTCTTTTTCCGTGATGTTGATTTGATTGATTCTTTCCACGGCCAGCGTGCGGATGGAATTATATTCTGCCACGCGCACCGATAAATAAAGCCCCCCATTCCAGTCGAATAATTTCAGCGGGTCAATGTGGAAGGTCTTCATTTTACCCGAAAAGAAAGAATGATATTCAACAAGGCACGTTTTTTTCTGCAAAATGGCGTCCGTCAATGATTCTATGGTTTCCTCTTTTCCCGTATAATCCTGATTTCGCGAACAGACGGGAAGAACCTGACTGCCAGACAAAAAGCAAATCTTGAAGAACAGGTGACCAATGACCTGCGCTACGATTATTCTGAAGAGGAATTGGGATTCTGCTTTGATGATTCTTCACCCGAAGGCGTTTTGCATGTTTATCTTTATGATGTGGTGGAGGGGCGTGGGAATTCGACTACCTATTATTTCTAATCTCCACGGACCTTTTCGCTGTTGCATAGGATTTAAAGGATTTAAAGGTTGCAAAGTGTTATCAAAGTTGTAAGATGACAGGCAATTTATATATGCAGGGCGGGGTTCGAAAAATAAATTTCAAGCTTTGTCTATGCTGGGCGCGAGATCTGAACTGTCAACAATAAGGATTTGTCCGTGGCGCTGTCAAAAATAATCATTCTCATTTGGAAAGGATTAATCTGAAATGAAAATCTCTACTCTACTTGATCACGTTGATAGCGGCCATATGGCACTTCCGGAATTTCAGCGTGGATATGTCTGGAATCGAGACCAAGTTCGTGCATTCTTTGATTCACTTTATCGCCGTCATCCCGTAGGCGGTTTGTTGGTCTGGGCAACTGAGTCAAAGAGCGCTACACATCGCGGTGGCGGTGTATTAACTGCGGGAACAGTCAAACTATTGCTGGACGGTCAGCAGCGCATAACATCACTCTATGGCATTGTACGGGGGCGAACGCCGAAATTTTTTGACGGCAACGCCCAGACCATCACAGGCCTTCAATTTCATCTCGAAAAGGAGATATTTTCATTTTATCAACCATTGAAAATGCAGGATGATCCCCTGTGGATTGATGTGACCGAGCTTATGCTAAAGGGGACGACAGGGCTTGGAGAGTACATAAACCGTCTTAACGCGCAACCTGAATTGGGCATCAGGATTGGAGGTTATGTCAGTAGGCTCAGCCGATTGCTAGGTATTACAGATATCGACCTTTACGTCGATGAAGTTACAGGCGTTGATAAAACACTGGACATTGTTGTTGATATTTTCAATCGGGTCAACAGTGGGGGGACGAAGCTTTCCAAAGGTGATCTGGCTCTTGCCAAAATATGTGCTGACTGGCCCGAGGCGCGTGACAATATGAAAGCTAAGCTTAAGGAATGGGCTAAGCAAGATTACCAGTTTAATCTTGACTGGCTTTTACGTTCAGTCAATACAGTCCTCACTGGTGAGGCAAAATTTCAATTTCTACACGATAAAAATTCCGAGGACATTAAGGGAGGTCTTGCCCGTGCCATCAAACACATTGATACGAGCTTAAATCTGATTAGCGGCAGACTTGGACTAGATCATGATCAGGTTCTGTTTGGTCGTTTTGGTGTGCCGATCATGGTGCGCTATCTTGATAAGTCGAACGGAAACATAAACGAAAAAGATCGCGACAAATTGTTATTCTGGTTTGTCCAAGCCGGCATGTGGGGACGATTTTCTGGATCAACGGAATCTTATATTGACCAGGATTTGGAAGCTTTGGAAAGAACAGAAAGTCCTCTGGATAAGCTTATAGAACAATTACGCCTTTGGCACGGCAGTCTGATGGTTGAACCGGGTAATCTCACAGGTTGGAGCCTCGGCGCTCGTTTTTATCCCGTTCTGTATATGCTTACTAGGATGGGAGAAGCCCGCGATTGGGGTAATGGACTTCCACTCAAGGCTAATATGCTTGGGAAAATGAGTCGGTTGGATGTACATCACATCTTTCCAAAGTCACAACTTTATAAAAGAAATTACAAGCGTCCGGAAGTGAATGCTCTGGCGAACTTCTGTTTTCTGACAAAAGACACAAATATTGACATTAGTAACCGTTTGCCTGAAAAATACTTTCTTGAAATAGAGGATAAACATCCTGGCGCACTTGCTTCTCAATGGATTCCTAACGATCAGAAGTTATGGCAGCTAGATAACTATCTTGATTTTCTTGAAGCCAGAAAAATACTATTGGCAAATGAAGTCAATAAACGCATGGAAGAGCTTTTGCACGGTGATACTCACTGGCTGGCAGGTACAAAAGCAGCAAAAGTTCCCACTTTGGAAATCTTAGGTGGCGTTGCCCGTGAAGAAGAGGAAGTGCAACTGGCAGCGCTGAATACTTGGGTGCAAACCCAGGGATTGCCTGGTGGTCAAATGGCTTTTGATTTTACTGATGCGTCTACGGGTGAACAAAAAGCTGTGTTCGATTTAGCCTGGCCCCATGGAATTCAAGAAGAGCTAAGTCAACCTGTTGTTGTTTTATTGAATGAAAGCGCAGAGATAATATCGATCGCCAGTCAGGCTGGTTACAAGTGCTTTACATCAATTGACGATTTTATGAGTTACGTAAATAGAGAGATATTGGCAATGGATACACAACCCTAAGTAAAAGAGACTATGGAAGCATGATCAAAACAAGCATTACCCATCCCCTGCGGATTGATGAAGTAAACATTCCTAATGGAACCGGCATTATCGGGATGACATTATGTCCCGGCAAGAAAATAAACAGTGCCTTGTCTGG
>CAYOPU010000166.1:0-5015 GCA_964405915.1 uncultured Smithella sp.
GCAGAACCGGCGCATGAAACGATTCATCATGGGAATGCAGATTGAGGACGGACTCCCCGGCAGAAACCCGTCTGTCATCCAGAATGGTTTTCAGTTCGTTTAATTCCGAATCCGTCATCACGACCTTTCCCTCCAACCGTTATATTGATTTATGCTTTGCTGCGTTTTCAATCAGGGCTTCCCGGTCAAAATCCCCGGCGTCTGCTGTTTCCTGACGGGATCCGGCGTCTGCTTCTCCGTAGCAGGTAAAAAAAGTGTTCGGTAGTCAAATGGTTGCGCACTTCGGCAAACCATAACCATTGTCTTTAGCGATGTTCCTCCCCGTTATCGGCAGCTTTGTCTATGTCCTCTTCGGGGAAGCCTTTTTTTATCGTTCCGAAATCGAACATGGACCACATTTTCGCACGGACGACTTCCAGGACAATGTTGTCCCGAATCATCAGGATGCCCTGATCGGCAAGTTCTTGAACAAATCTCCTGATTTCGGCGGGCGCTTTTCCGGCCAGCCGGGACAGTCCGGAGATGTGTTCCTCCACAGCCGCCCGGGGCTGACCCAGAAAATACGTCATAATGACCAGACGCGTCCAGAGATTGCTGAATTCTTCCAGCGCGGCGTTTGAATTCTTCAGGCGTGTGGAAAATTCCCGGAGCATGACCAGCGCCACGTCCCGGCTTTCCCGCATCAGATTCCGGAACGTCACGTCGTCAATCACAGCCAGATGGCTATCTTCCAAAGCGCGCGACGTGGCGGTGCGCCGAACGTCAATAAGCGCAGCCATTTCGCCGAAATATTGCCCCGGTCCCATTTCCGCCAGCGTTTTTTTGACCGGACCGTCACCCCGCTCCAGACAGACGCGTCCCGAAAGAATGTAATACATTTCCCGCCCGGGATCGCCCTCACTGAAGATAATTTCGTCTTTGGCGTAAGCCCGGCCGAATTTTTTAAAAAGGCGCTCATCAACCTTCAGCCTCGAAAGACGCGGCTTGAGGAAGGCCCTTTCCAGAAGCAGGATGTTGCGCCGCTCATAGGAGGACATCACTTCAGCGCAGAACAAAAAGATCAGCGCAACGTAAAAAACCCAGATGACCAGGATCACAATCGTTTCGAGCGAGCCGAAAATAACATTGTAACGGGTATAATTGGCAACGTACCAGGTAAAAAACTGTTGGGCGATTTCCACCAGCAGCGCAAAAACCGAACTGCCCGCCAGAATCACGGAAAAGCGAATTTTCGCCGTCGGTACGATCCGGTAAACGGCGGTAATCAAAACCACAACCATCACATACGGGACAATATAACGAAGAATAATTTGCGCCGGCAGGGTCAAGGATATTTCGATGTTGGCGGGCAGCACCAATGGTTCCTTTGCAATCAGCGCTGTCACATAGCTGATGATCACACTAAAACCGCCGATAATCCAGGCCATCGGAATCATCCCAATGGCCATCAGCTTGGAAACAAAATAATTGCGCTTTTGCTGAGAACGAAAAATAATATTCAGCGCCGATTCAATGGCGTTAAAAATCGCCGCCGACAACCAGACAAGGCCCAGAACTCCGATCCATCCCAGAATTTTGCCTTTTCCTTCGAGTTGTCCTAATTGTTGGAGAATATCCTCGGAAAAATAGGGATGAAAGTTCTGTATGCCCGCGACAATGTCTTGCTGAATATTCGGATTGGAACTGAAAAAAGATCCGGCGGCAATCATGGTTAAAATAAAAAGCGGGATGACGGACAAAATGGCATAGAGCGCAATGGCTGCCGCCTGATTGGCGTCTCCGTTATGACTGTAATTATTCACGGCGTCGGACAGAAGATCCCAGAAGTCCGCTCCCCTCATCTTCAAGGATTCTTTGCGCGCTCCGCGTCGCGCTGCTTTATCTCTTTGTTCATCCTTCATGCCGCTTCGCCTGTTTTGTGTATTCCAGTGATGATCATCAATACAACTTTATCAGAATCAGGTCAAAGTGATAATGCAAGGAAAACCGATCCGCCTGCTCACATCCTTCCGGCAGACGGCTGTTTCAATGGTAACATCGGCGCGGCGCCAAGATTTCCTTGACTTGCAGCACCGCCTTTTCTATAACGACGGCGAATGCTTTGCAACCACAACGGACGCCCGCAAAGGCGACGGACTCCATGAAAACGGATATGCCCGGATGAAAGTTTTGTTTATTCTGAATGAATCGACGATGCATGAGCGTATGAGCGTCATGTGCCTGAGTTCTGCCCTGAAAGAGCGTGGGCATATGGTAAGCCTCGTCCTGATCGAACGCCTGGGGCGCAAAGCCATCGAGAAGAGGATTGGCCGGGACAAGCCGGAAATCATCGCATACAGCGCGATGACCGGCGAGCACGCAGCCCTCCTTGAGTATAACCGCGTTTTAAAGAGTAAATTTCGCTTTGTTTCAATTTTCGGCGGCCCGTGCGCCACATTTTTCCCGAACCTGATTAACGAAGACGGCGTTGACGCCATCTGCGTGGGAGAGGCTGACCTCGCTTTTCCGGAGTTCTGTTCCCGGATGGGCGACGGCAGCGAGTACTGGAAGACCCCCAATTTTCTGTGCCGGCATGATGGCGACGTCTTCAGGAATCCCCCCATGCCGCTCATCGAAGATCTGGATGCGCTGCCCTTCCCCGACCGCGCCCTCATGTATGAAGCCGATCCTCCGTTACGCAAAGAAGGGCACAAAATGTTTTTTGCCGCCCGCGGCTGCCCCCAGAAGTGCTCTTATTGCTTCAACAGCACCTACAATGAGCTGTATAAAAATAAGGGGCCAGTTGTCCGGTTGCGCTCTCCCGAGAATATCGTTCAGGAAATCGTTGACGTGAAATCCAGGTATCCGCTGAACGTGGTCTGGATCGACGACGATAATTTTCTGGCAAAGCCCAAGACCTGGCTTATCGGCTTTTCGAAGCTTTACAAGGAAAAAGTCGGTTTGCCGCTCAGCATCAACATCCGGGCGAATTTTATCAGCGAGGAGCTGATTTCATGCCTGAAAGACGCGGGGCTTGATTCCGTCTGGATGGGGATTGAATGCGGCAACGAAGAAAAGGCCAACACGATCCTGAGGCGGGAAATGACGAACGCGGCAAACGAGCGGGCGGCGGCCCTTCTTCACCAATACAAAATTAAATTTATTACTCAAAACCTGATCGGACTCCCGGTTACCGACAGTTACGAAACGGACCTGGAAACGCTGGATTTTAATATCAGGCTTCGGCCCACCTTTGGCTGGGCCTCGATTCTATATCCCTATCCGGGCACGGCCATTGAGACCTATGCAAGAGAACAGGGTTTCCTGGAAGGAAAAACGCGTCTGCTGGAGACGAACAAGCGCTCGACAGCCTTTCGCTTCTCAGCCGCAGAAGCCAGGCGAATCAACAATCTCCATAAATTATTCGGCTTAATCGTGCGGTTTCCTTTCCTGCGGAAGCACGTTGACCGTTTATGTTCCCTGCCGATGGACGCGTTGTATGTTGTGCTTTTCTATGTGTGGTATGGATACAATATCAAATTCAGAATATATCCATTTATTTCTTTACGTGAAGAAATCATGAACTACATCGTCCTTTGTTTCAAGTTTGTGAAGAAAACCTGACGTTTCACTCCCGTGATAAGACTTGACAATCCGGAATAAATGACCATTATAGCGCCGCGGAATCTGTTGATCTGCGTAATCATCTGAATAAATTAAATGACATAAATTTGGAGGCCATATGGAAGTAAAAAAAGAAACACACCAGTTTAAAACCGAAGTCCAGCAACTGATGAACATCATCATTCACTCCCTCTATTCCCACCGGGAAATTTTCCTGCGGGAACTGATTTCCAACGCATCAGACGCCATCGACAAACTTCGCTTCAAAGCGCAGACGGAACCCGAGCTTTTGGGCGACGACACGGAACTGAAAATCCGGCTCACCGCCGATAAAAAGAAACACACCCTGGAAATCTCTGATAATGGCATCGGCATGACGCATGATGAAGTTGTGGAAAATATCGGCACCATCGCCAAAAGCGGAACGGCGGGATTCCTGGAAGCCGTCGGCGGTGAAGGCTCGCAGGGGGCTATGACACCGGAATTGATCGGACAGTTTGGCGTGGGCTTTTACAGCGCGTTTATCGTTGCGGACAAGGTCACCCTGATCACCCGCGCCGCCGGCCACGAGCAGGCCACAAAGTGGGAATCCGCAGGGGACGGCTCTTACAGCATTGAAGCCGCGGATAAAAAAACCAGGGGAACCACCATCATCCTGAAGCTGAAAAAGGCGGAAAAAGACGAACAGGATTTTACCGAGGAATGGACCATCCGCGGCATCGTCAAAAAGCATTCCGACTTTGTCGCGTATCCTATTGTGATGGACGTGGAGAAAACGGAACCCGTCCTGGACGCGGACGGCAAACCGGAAAAGGACAAGACCCAAAAAGTCAGCCGCGAAGAAACCCTCAATTCCATGAAGGCAATCTGGACTAAGGACAAAAAAGAGGTTACCGAAGACGAACACAAAGAGTTTTACAGCCACATCAGTCATGACTGGAATCCCCCGCTCACCCATCTTCACCTGAAACTGGAAGGGAAAACGGAATTCAACGCCCTCTTGTACATCCCCTCGAAGGCCCCCTTTGACCTGTTTACCCACGAACAGAAACACGGCATCCAGCTTTATGCCAAGCGCGTCTTCATCATGGAAAACTGCAAAGAGCTCATGCCCCAGTACCTGGCGTTCGTCAAAGGCGTCGTTGACGCACCCGATCTCAACCTGAACGTCAGCCGCGAAATCCTCCAGCAGGACGCCCTTGTCCGGAACATTAAAAAGAACCTGGTCAAAAAGATTCTGGATCTCCTGACCGGCATGGAGAAGGAAAAATACGAAACCTTCTATGCCGAGTTCGGCCATATTTTCAAAGCCGGAATTTCCCAGGACTTCGACAACAAAGATAAGATCGCATCGCTCTTGCGCTACAAGACAACCCATTCAGACGGAAAATACTCGTCGCTTGCCGAGTATA
>CAYOPU010000167.1:0-5009 GCA_964405915.1 uncultured Smithella sp.
TCGCCGCTCTGGTTTTGATTTCAATCGGTCTGGGACACTGGCCGGGTTTATCCACTAGGTCAACAATGCCGACAAGGGTACAGGGCAAAGTGTCGCCATTGTCGGGATGAACGATGGGAATTTCAAAGCTGGTTTCCACGGCGATGGGTTCAAGGGAAACATTTTGCAGAAACAGATCAACGTAATGATGAGAAGCGTTTCTGGCAGCCAGCAGTTCAGGTGTTGCCTCGTGGCCTGTTTTACCGATTTCCTCCTGCCAGATTTCGTCAGCAGCCTCGACTATGCAGGCCGTTTCCCCGTTTTTCCGGGCAAGGTAATGAGCGGCAATTCCGCGATGGGTTGCCGAGCCGATGAGCAGATTGACTGGGGTTTGCAGGGGACTGATTTTCATCGTGCTGCTGAAGTGATGACTTCGCGGGCAGGCAAGATAACGATCCATCTGGCTTTTGGACAGGTGGGGTTTTGCTTCCTCATTGTCTTCAGGGCGGTGTCCTGAGCCTTCCTGCGGGCCGGAAACAGGATTGCTTTCCGCTTCAAAATCAACGTTACGCGGTTCTTCTTGAATGCACATGGGCAATTCTCCTTTCAGAATAATTTCACAAGCGGACAGCACGGATTAAATTCTTTATGAAAAGATTCTTCTCCCCCTACTAAGTGAGCGACGCCCCGTTTTGTGACATTTAAAAATGAAATATTTTTTAGTTGTTTTTATTTCCCTATTCTATCAGATACTTACATATTGATTTCAGGGCGCGGGATTTTCTTTTCCGGAGGGCGGCATCCATTTTTTTGTCAGGCGACATCCCCGTCATCGACTTTCCATCAATAATATTTTCGGCCAGAAAGTCCCTGGTGGATGCGGTGATCACATGGACGCGGACCATTTCATCGAGAAATTTCCCGGCATCGACAATCTCAAGGTGTGATATTTTGTCTATAATACCGGCGATATGCATTTTCTGAACTTGTTCACAGCTGACAGTGTCCGGGATTTCTTCGGTGGCCGATATGTTTTGCCGCGTTTCCTCAAGTTTGATCTTGAGGACTTTCTGGAAACTGTTCTTCAGCTTGCCCGAGATGACGCCGAATAGTTTTTCCTTGGGGATTTCCTGTTTTTTGATGATATCAAGAAGCTCGAAACAGAGTTCCTGAAAAATTTCATTTCCCGAATCGGTGCTGTAATCTTGCCTGCTTGTATTGAGAAAACGTTTGCAGCGATTGATAATCAGCGGGGCAAAAATTAGAATGAACAAACTGCCAAGAGCATTGTATCTTTTGTCCCGCGTATATGCCGCAATAAGTTCCGCCAGAATTATATCCTTGGCTGGATAATCCGTGTCGCGGTCATTGAAAAAAGACAGAAGATGTAAATAATCGGGAAAGGGGGAAAGATCGCGGCAGGCGTTTCTTAGTTCCTGATAGATTTCCTTGAATTGCTTTCGTTGGAGTTCCTGGTGGATTATGGTGAAATAACGCGCCCATGAATCATGGGATGCTTGATCTTCAGGATCATCAATATCCGCTTTGACGTTATCTTGCTTTGCGATCTTCTTATGTTGTCGTTATATCACCATTAATAACCATTACCGCCTGAACGGCAAAAGCTGTTTTACTATTGATTTATTGATCCGGAAATGGCCTTACAGCATTTGGAGAATTTAGAGATAAAACAGGCATAAGATGTCCATTTTATCTCCAAGATCGAAAATTTTTTTTTCAAATACCACCAATACATTGATTCTACAAAGGAATATATTTTATTACTTCATGTCACAAACTGGGGTGACGCTCACTTAGTAGGGAAGAATAACTCTTAAGGAGCTGAAGATGAGCACAATGAAAGTTAATTCCCGAATAATCAGCGTTGCGCCGGAAAACCACAAAAAAACGGGCAAGTCTTCTGAGCGCGAGAATAAACGATTGTATTCCATCAATGAAGCAGCCGTCTATTTGGGGCGATCTGTGTGGGCAGTGCGGGAAATGCTTTGGGCCGGCAAGATGCCGTACGTAAAGGATGGTAAGCGGATATTGGTTGATATAAAAGACATGGACATGTGGATTGATAAAAGCAAGATCATAACTGCCTTTTAATTTTTTCTATTTTCCTCTTGACAAGCATAGGCCATTGGCTTGTACTGAGATTATGAAACCTGGAGATTTAAAGAAATGGCGGGAGGCCAACGGATACAGTCAAAGCGGACTGGCAGAGGTTTTGTCTGTTCACATAATGACTGTGAGCCGCTGGGAACGTGGAGTGCGGGAAATTCCCCCCTTTCTGCATTTGGCTTTGGAATATCTGGAAATACAGGCAAAGGGGAAAACGAAAAAGAGAAAGGAGAAATGAGGTCATGGGTTCTATTTATTTGCGTGGCGACACTTATTGGCTGAAGTATTATCGCAACGGTAAGCCTTACCGGGAATCATCTATGACGAAAAAGGAAACAGAGGCAAAAAGGTTATTGAAAAAACGAGAAGGTGAAATCGCCATAGGCAAAATACCAGGTGTCTATTTTGACCGGATCACCTTTGATGAACTTGCCAAAGATTTTTTAGCTGATTACCGGATTAATGGGAAAAAGTCTCTGGTCAGGGCAAAGAGAAGCGTCAATCATTTGAATGAAGCATTTTCCGGCTACAAGGTATCTCAATTAACGACACCGAAAATAAAAGCCTACATTGAAGAAAGAATCAGTAAAGATGCTGCCAATGCTACGATAAACAGGGAATTGGCCGCATTGAAAAGAATGTTTAATCTTGCGATAAGGCAGACACCTCCAAAGATTGACCGTGTGCCGCATATTCCTATGCTCGCGGAAAGCAACGTGAGGCAGGGATTCTTTGAATCCGGCGACTTCCTGAAGATGAGAAAAAACCTTCCCGATTATCTGAAAGGATTTGTCACCTTTGGATATAAAACAGGTTGGCGTTATTCGGAAATCACAGGTCTGAAATGGTCACAAGTTGATCTAAAGGAACATAAGGCATGGCTTGAATCCGGGACAACCAAGAACGATGAAGCGCGTACAGTATATCTTGACAATGAATTACAGAGTATTTTGGATGATCTGTGGAAATCCAGAAATGCCAGGTTAAAGGAAGCACAAGCAATATCACCCTATGTTTTCTTGAATGAGAACGGCAATGACAGGATAAAGGATATTCGAGGCTCTTGGAATGCAGCCTTTACCAAAGCAAAGATTGGCAAACGACTTTTCCACGACCTCAGAAGAACAGCAGTAAGAAACATGGTTCGGGCAGGTATTCCGGAACGTGTTGTAATGATGGTTTCCGGTCATAAGACGCGGAGCGTTTTTGAAAGATATAATATAGTCAATGACGACGACCTCAAACTAGCTTCTAAAAAACAAGAAACCTACCTTCAGGCACAGATGGGCACAAAAACGGGCACAGTCGTGAAAATCCAAAAGAAAAATAGGCCAGCCATTGCTGGCTAACCTATTGTTTTTACTTGGTACCTGGGGAGAGAATTGAACTCTCACAACCACAAGGGTCGAGGGATTTTAAGTCCCTTGCGTCTACCAGTTCCGCCACCCAGGCCCAATGTTGAATCATGGAAGAAACTGTACGGCTTATATTATTTTTAAATTGACGTGTCAAGGACTTGATTGGCCATGCGATTTACTTGGCCAACATTATCATCTCCCACCCCAAAATGTTTTTTTTGTTTCTTGATGCATATCTTGGTTTTATGATAAGTATTGCCAACTTACTGAAAGGATAAATACATGCAAAACATTGACCTTATCATCTCCGGCGGGAAAGCCCTGCTTTTAGATAACAATAATACCGCTATCGAAAACGTCGGTATTGCGATTAACAACTCTTCCATTATCGACATTGGCAGCAACGAAAACATCCTGAAAAAATATACCGCTCAAAAAACAATTTCCGGCGAAGGCTATCTGATCATGCCCGGTTTTGTCAACACGCATACACATGCAGCCATGACTTGTTTTCGCGGTATTGCCGACGATCTGGATCTAATGGACTGGCTCAATAACTACATTTTTCCGGCCGAAGCAAAAAATGTCAATCCCCATCTTGCCTATTGGGGCTCCCTACTTGCCTGCGCGGAAATGATTAAATCCGGCACAACAACTTTCTGCGATATGTATATCTTCGAAGAGGAAACAGCCCGCGCAGCAAAAGAGGCAGGCATGCGTTGTCTCATCGGCGAAGTTCTTTTCGATTTTCCATCGCCCAGCTGCAAAACACCGGCGGAAGGTCTTGCTTATACGCGCCGACTGATCGAAAAATGGCAGAATGACCCTCTGATTAATATCATCGTCGAACCGCATTCGCTTTACACCTGCTCGCCCGAGGTGCTTAAAAATGCCAAAATCATCGCCGATGAATATGACCTGATGATCGGCATTCATCTGCTGGAAAATAAAGCGGAGCTTAATCAGCTTCAGGAAAAATTCGGGAAAAGCGCTGTCTCCTTTCTGGAAGATATCGGCTATCTTAATGACAGACTGCTTGCTTTTCATTGCGTTTGTGTGTCGGCCGCGGAAATGAAACTCATGGCGGAAAACAGCGTCAAGGTGTCGCATAATCCCGCCAGCAATATGAAACTGGCCAACGGAATTACGCCCGTGACGGATATGATGAATGCCGGCATTACGATGGGCCTGGGGACGGATGGTTGCGCCAGCAACAACACGCTGGATATGATCAAGGAAATGTCCACGGCGGCCAAGCTCCACAAAGTGGCCGTGCTGGACCCCACGGTCATGGATGCCGCAACCACCGTGCGCATGGCCACCATCAACGGCGCAAAAGCGCTGGGCATGGATCGAATCACCGGTTCGCTTGAGACGGGCAAGAAAGCCGATATCATCGTGATCGGGCTGGACAAGCCCCATCTGACGCCCATGTACAATGAATTTTCCCATCTGGTGTATGCGGCATCCGGCGCGGATGTAGACACGGTCATCATTAATGGAAAAGTCGTGATGGAGAACCGGCGGCTTTTGACCATCGACGAA
>CAYOPU010000168.1:0-4996 GCA_964405915.1 uncultured Smithella sp.
TTTGTCCATGTTCTTGCATGAAATCAAGAACATGGGTTGGTTTGCCGATTGAATCCAGAAATGAGGAGTTAAAGATGAAAAATCGCTTTTGTTTACTCTTATTGACCATGAGTTTTTTGATTCTGTCTTGTACGGCTACGTACAAAACGCAATCCAATTTAAGCCTGGGAGCTTTGGCGGGAAAAAATCCGGTTGCCCTGCTTCCCTTGGTGAATCTGACGTCTTATCCAAATGCCGGTCGGATTGTTGGAGATATTCTGGCTACGGAACTTTATGCCCGCTCTGAAATTCAGCTTCTGGAAAGGACGGAAATGCTTGAAAAACTGCAAGGCGGCTCCAGAGATATTGAAGTAGTGGTGGATAATGCCTCGGCTGTCAAACTCGCTCAAAAGCTGGGTGCGCAGACGGTGGTTTTTGGTTCCGTCTCCGAATTCCGTTACAAGCGGGGGCTGGATGAAGAGCCGGCCGTCGGCATCAATTTGCGTCTTCTGGATGTGGAACAAAACCGGGTTCTCTGGGCGGGAAGCATCTCCGCCACCAGCAACTGCTTCTTCATGTGCCGCGATTCTCTTAATTATCTGACGCAGCAGAAATGCGCCGAACTGATAGACGGCATGGTGGGGGAAATGAAGAAGGGGAAACGCTGAAGTGGATTTCCGGACACTGTCTTGGGCCGAGGGCGGGTGTGGGGTTGTGCTCATCGTCTTGGTGCTGGCGGCGGTCATCCTGATTTTTTTTATATCCGGACAAACAAAGGCTGCGCAAGGCCCGATTCGCAACTGGGTGTGTTATTACGGCACACAAGAGAAACCGGAGGCTTACAACCGGTTTGATCTTGTGGTTTTGGACGGTTTTACTTCTCCTGTTCCAGCCCATCCAGGTGACGGAAAGCCCTTGCTTCTGGGCTATGTCAGTGTTGGAGAAGTCGCGGAGTCTGCTCCATACTGGGACACGGTCAGAAACAAGTCCTTTCTGGTGAAAAAAAACGACACCTGGCAGTCCTGGATCGTTGATCTGAGAGACAGGCAATGGCAGACGCTGCTTTTGGAAAGATTGATGCCTGCCGTTGCTGCGCGCGGATTTGACGGTTTTTTTCTGGATACGCTGGATTCCGTCCTTTTTCTGACTCATGGCAGGCAAGGAGCGGATTTTGCGGGCATGGAAAAAGCGGCGGTAGCTTTTGTGAAAAAACTACGCAAGCAGTATCCGGAAAAATTGATTGCCGTAAACCGGGGGCTACCGATTCTCGCAAAAATTGCACCGTACATTGATTATATCGTCATCGAAAATTTGTACAGTCAATGCCATAAGGAAAAAGGATGTCATCGTGTGGACGAGGCAACGCAGAATGTTCTGCTGGAGCAGGTGTCGTCTGGACTGAGGGGAACTTCCGGCGTAACGGTTTTGACGATTGATTATGCGTCTCCCTCACAAGAGGTGCTGGCGCGTGAAGCGATTGCCTATTCGCGAAAAAAAGGATTTGTTCCGTATGTCGGTTCGTATCTGCTGGATGAAATATTTTTTTATACCCTGGAGAAATAGCCTGTTTTGGTTTGTGGTTCTGGTGAATCTGATTCCCTGGACAGCGGGCACGGCGATTGCGGAGGTAGAGATTTCCCGACATGTTCTGGTGCTCTACGATTCCCGAAGCGGACAAAGTCCGACCGCCAATGTTGTTTTTCGCGGATTCCAGACGGCATTGAATTATTATGGTGTTCTGACGGATTACTGGGATGTGAATGTTCTTCCCCTGCCTGACGATCGGCAAATGAAGAAGTATCTGGGCGTCATCTCTGCCTGTGAAAAGATCAATTCCACTGCGGCACCTTTTTTTCTGACCTGGCTTGCGCACCAGTTTGATCAGGGACGCCGGGTTGTGCTCCTTGGTAATTTGAATATTGAAGGGGAGATTAGCCGTTCGATGAGTGCCTCCAGAGAAAAAATTTATACCCGGTTGGGTCTTGTTCACAAAGGAGGCTATCTGGTGAATCCCTCGGTTTGCCGCTACCATTATAAAGACGCACAAATGGTGGAATTTGAACGGAAATACCCAATCCTGCCTCCTGTTTATGAGCAGATTACCGTATCGGACCGGTCGGTAAAAAGTCATCTGATGCTGGACAGAACCGATAGAAAGAATTCCAGAAGCGCTATGATTATTACAGGCAAAAGAGGGGGCTTTGCCCATCAGGGATACATTTTTTGGATGACGCCCGAGCGTGTCCGAAAACTCTGGTATCTGAACCCTTTTCTGTTTATGGAGTTGTCCCTCGGATTGTCGGGCCGTCCCGTTCCCGACCCGACAACCTTGAACGGTGCGCGCATCGGTTTTTCCCATGTTGATGCCGACGGTTTTGGAGACCCTTCCAGAATCGGCCGGAATCAGACCTGCGCGGAATTGATGCGCGACCAGATTTTCAAGCGTTATCCGTTTCCGATTACCTCTTCTGTGATTGTCGCGGAAGTGGATCCGAAGACGGCCAAAACAAAGCGACACGCGAAAACTGCAGCGGATATTTTCAAACTGCCGAATATCGAGCCTGCATCTCATTCTTTTTCTCATCCGTTTTACTGGTCCAGAGAGTCCCTGAACCGCCATCGTTATGACGACCGTCTGGCATTCAGAGTTCCCGGTTATACCTTTGATGAGCGGGCGGAACTTGATGGATCCGTAGCGTATATTTCCAGGAATCTCTCTCCGCCGGACAAGCCCTGTCGCGTCTTTCTGTGGACGGGAGAGTGCCGTCCGACGGAAAGGCAGATCGCCCGGCTCGATCAGCTGGGGGTCTTCAATATCAATGGAGGCGATACGGTTTATGATGATTCGGAAAAATCTCTTTTCACAGTGTCTCCGCTTTACCGTCAGGTTGGAGCGCGGACGCAGTTTTTTATCGGTCAAGCCAACGACAACATCCTGACGGAGAGTTTGAGCGGTCCTCTTTACGGATACAGGAATATTATTACCACCATGGAACGGACGGACAAGCCGCGGCGCCTGAAACCCGTGAATGTCTATTACCATTTTTTCAGCGCAACGAAGCAGGCCCAGCTCCGGGCCGTGATGGATGTGTATGAATGGGCCTTAAAGCAGGATCTGGCGCTGATGTTCACTTCCGAATATGTGCGGGTCATGCAGGGGTACATGGCGGCCAAAACCGCCAGCAGCGGAACCAGGCGTTTTACGATCACCCATTATGGCGATTGCCTGACGATGCGTTTTCCTGCCGGAACCCCTGCTCCGGATCTTGTCCGATCGGAAAACGTCATCGGGTATCATCGTCTGCCCCAGGGCTTGTTCATCTCTCTATTATCCGGCTCATCCCGGGCAGTCATTGTGCTGGGGGACGCCAACAGCCGGCCGGCCGGCGCCTATATCCGGAAAGCAACGGGATTTGTAACTCGCTTTCAGGCGGACAAACAAGGTATCGAGATGAAGTATCGCGGTTTCGGCGACGGTCATCTGGAAATCGGCGGTCTTGAAGCCGGAAAAACCTATAGGGTTTCGGGTTCCGGAATGCGTGGTGGAAGCGAAATCGAGGCAAACGGGCAGGGGGTGCTGGATGTACGGGGTGTGAAAAGCGGGTTACTGGAGATTAAACGCAGGTGAAGGTTCATATTCTGAAAATATTGGCTTTCATTGTCGCCATTCTTGCGGGAACCATTGTGGTTTTTCCCGGACGGCAGGCGCTGGTGTCCTATTTTATAAAAACGGGTGAGGGCCTGGAAGCACGGAAAATTCTTCAGGAACTTCAGAAGAAAAAACCGGAGGATCCGGCGTTGCTTTTGCTCTCCGCCGAGACCTATCAGGCGGAAGGTCGTCCGGATTTGTCCATTGAAGAATTGAAAAAGGCGCTCAAACTGGCTCCGAACAATCTGACGCTTCTGGTCAAGCTGGCGGAGTATTACGAACTCAACCGGCAGCCGGATGAGGCTCTTGTTGCATGGGAGAAAGTGCAAAAGATTCAGTCGAACCATTCCAAGGCGCTGGTCCGACTGATCGAGCTTTATCGCTATCGGGGGGAAACCGCCAAAGAAGCCCGGATGGCTGCGCATCTTCTATCTATGGAATCACAAGCCCCGAAAAAGCCTTACAAGCATTCTCCGCTTGCAGACATGATGACGGAGACCCTGCATACGATTTCGATCCGCAGGGGAGCTTCTTCCAACGACGATCTGCGGGCGGCGGCCATTGCCGGATTAAGTGCGGAACGGATGATGTATATCGGAGATCTGGAGTCGGGGATGGACGACCGCGAAGCCAGGCAGTCGATTGTCGCTGACTGCCTGGAATATTTGAGCGAAGGAGGGTTTTCAGACGAGGGAATTCGGTTTGCGCAAAAAGCGGACGAACGTCTTGGACTTGGCGTTGAAAGCAGAAGAAAAATGTCCGAATTACTGCGATATTCGGGAAAGCAAACGCAAGCCCTGGCGTTATTGCAGCAAGTGACGGCCGTCCAGCCGGGCAATCTTTGGGCCTGGCAACAAAAGGCGGAAATATTGCTGGAACAGGGGCAGCAGCTGGAAGCGCTGGCCGCGATGGAAAAGATATTATTGCTGAATCCGAAAGAGAAAAGCATTCGTGAACGGATGGCTGAAATTCATGTCGCCCTGGGCAACCTACCGAAAGCTTTTCATCATTACAAGGAACTGGAAACGCTTCCGCAGAAGAGCCTCTCTTCCGTCCGGGAAAAAGCGGCTTTGCGACAACTTCTGGCGGCGGCCGAAGCGACGGGAAACAAGGAAATCATAACCATGGCGGCCGGATTTGCCCTGGATTTGTATCCGCGCGATATGGAGGTGATGGCGGCCTCGGCCAAACTTTATCTTGCCGCTGACCGTTTAGCCGATGCGTATCCGCTTTTTTTCAAAGTGGCTTCAGCCGGAAGAACAAGGGAAAATGTTCTAAAAATGTTGGAAGTTGCGCGATTTACGGGGCGTGCTGATTTCATGGTGCAGGCGGCGGGCCTGGCGCAAAAAACCTATTTTGCTGATCCGG
>CAYOPU010000169.1:0-4959 GCA_964405915.1 uncultured Smithella sp.
GTACCGGTTGCCGCTGCAATATGAGGTCCCGCACTGTCCACGCCGATATGCAGACGACTTAAATGCAGCAGGCCCGCCAGCTCGGCCAGAGTTGTTTTTCCCGCAAAATTAAATGCCGGGGTTGCGCACTGCCGGATCAATGCTTCAACTTTTGACTTTTCATCAGGCGAACCGATAACGATGGAGGGCATGGCAAATTCCTCCCATAGCCATTTGATGAGATCAATCCACTTGAAGTCGTTCCACTCTTTGTAAGACCACCGGGAATACGGGTTGATGGTCATCCATTGATTGTACCGGTTCATCTTTTCGCCGGCCAGTATTTCATGGACGTGTTTTTTGACGGCATCGGAAATCCATAATTTGGGGGTGATATCTTTTGTATCAATGCCGATTTCCCTCAGGATGCGCAGGGATTGATCCGCTGCGCCGCGCGTATAAACCGGAGGGGCGGGCGCCACACCGTGTGTAAAAAAAAACCACCTCCAGAACGGCAATCCCCAGGATTGATAAAAAGTCATCCGCAGTGGCGCGCCGGTTGCAAAAGACATAAAGGCGCCCCGGTCTCCCAGGCGAAGGTCAACAACCAGATCAAAATGCCGGGATCGGATTTCTTTCAAAAAGGATAATTGTCCGGCTGCCTGATGAAATAAATTTCCATGGTAACTCTTTACTTCGCATATCCTCTCAATGGATGGGTCCGCCTCCAGGAGGCTGCCGAAACCGTCTTTCACCATCACGGAAACTCTTGAATGGGGGATCGAATTTTTTGTCGCCCGTATGCTGGGCGTTGTCCAGACCACATCGCCGATGTCGCCCAGTTGAATCAGGAGAACATTGCGTATCCCTTCGGGAAGTTTATAGGTGGATTTGTCAATAATCTTCATACGAAAGCGATCCGTCCTTCACCGAGCCTGCCTGGCTTTTGCGGCCAGAATGTCCTCGTAGATGTTCTGGTATTTTGCCGCCACGCTGTCCCATGTATTTTGAGAAGCTGTTAGATACGCAGCGGCGGCCATCGGCCTGCGAATATTTTCATCGAGAAGCAGGGCTATTTTGGCCGCGATATTATCCGTGTCGGATGTATTATGAATAACAAAGCCGTTCTTATTTTCCCGCACCAGATCTTTCGCTCCGACATTGCCGCTGATGATGACCGGCACGCCTGCGGCCATGGCCTCCAGAACAACCATGCCGAACGTGTCAAACTTGGAAAGCATGATATAAAGATCGCTGGCGAGATACATTTTGATTAAATTTTCTTTATTTAACGGGCCGGTAAAAATGATATCAGAAATGATCTGGGCTTCTTTGGCGATCTTCGTATATTTTTTTATGTTTCCCTTTCCGGCAACGATAAATTTGAATTGATGATTTTGCGCTTTTAATTTCGCCAGAGAAAATAAAATATCATCGAGACCTTTAATTTCGAAATTCATGGAAGCAAATAAAATAATCGGCTCTTCGGACCGAAAGCCATATTCTTTCCTGATCGTTTCACGGATGGATCTTTTGTCCGCGGTGGCGTAGTCGTTTAAATCAACCCCCGGATGGATAACGGAAACCTTTTCGGGATTTATCTTATACTCCTGTAAAAAAATATCTTTGGTGAGGCTGGAGACGGCGATCAATTTTTTACAGTTATCTCCATGAACCAGTCTTCTTTCCACCCGGTCCGTTGCCAGATCGTAGAGGCTCATCCGTTTACGGCGGATATTATGAACCCAGTACCGGTGCGGGATGCCATGCATGGTGTAAATATCCGCCGCAAAAATTCTTTCGTGGCTGTGGACGAGAGAAAAATTGCCACGATGGATGTGGCGTTGGGCAAAATAGGCGAAACTGGGCGTGGTCATGAATTTGGGAAAAGAAATAACAGGTGTCTGATGAAAGGTTAGCGGGGCATCCGGTTTTTGCCATCTATTGGCGCAAACATGAAAATCATACCCCGTCCTATCGACAAGTCTGCCGGTCAGCTCGGCGACAAATTGTTCGGCTCCGCCGAGTAATCCGTATTTTGGTATAACGACTGCGATTTTCTGCATAAATCCCGATGGTGTCACTCGCTGTTTGAATTGATTACATTTAACACAGAAAATCAAATAAATCATGTTTTAATCAATGAATGGCCTCAAATTGAATATTGCCGAGGCAGTGATTGAGTGAAGTCTCTTGTAAAATCAAAATATATATAATAGGAAAATCGTGGAAAGGGTATGAATGATGAAAAGATACTACAATTTATTCAAGACTTTTAAAAACTGGTGGACATATCTTGCTTATAAATACGGGATTTCCAAAACGGATCCGCTGGTATTGGAGACGCGCAATGGCGTGTTCATGGAAGTTCCCTTCAGGCTTCTTCATACTTTTAAAGAAATTTTTATGGATGAATGTTATCTTGCCGGTTTGGAACATTCCGTTCCCTCCGGCGCGACGGTGGTTGATATCGGAGCCAATGCGGGTTATTTCACCTTGTTTGCCGTCTCGTGTTTTTCCGATGCCAGGGTGTTTTCTTTTGAACCTGTGCCGGTCAATTATGCTCAACTGGAACGCCAGCGCAGGTTGAACAGCGCCAGGCCGATAAAATGTTTTGCTAAAGCCGTTGCCGGGCAGGCGGGAGAAATCAGCCTGGCTTTTGATTCCAGTGATTCTTTTACAACAAGCGCGACCATTATCAGGCCAACCGACCGGCAGGCGGAGTCCATCAAAGTTCCCTGTCTCACCCTTTTGCAGGTATTGGATGAAAATAATATTCAGAGATGCGACCTGCTGAAAATGGATTGTGAAGGAGCGGAATACGAAATATTATATAATTGTCCTCCGGAGTATTTGCGGCGCATAGATCAGATTGCCATGGAAGTTCATCGCGGTGAAAAAGTGGACCAGAACATTGACGCCCTGGAGGGTTTTCTCAAACAGCAGGGATTTTTTACCCGCCGCCGTCCTGTTGGAATGCTTTGGGCGTGGCGTCGTTCATAATCATTAAGGTTTCTGGAGGAGAAAGATTTGGAAAAAGTTCCTCTGTCCGTCGCGATCATCACAAAAAACGAAGAAGAGAACATCCGCGCCTGTCTGCAAAGCGTTGCCTTTGCAGGCCAGATCGTGATCGTTGATTCCGGGAGTACGGATGCAACACGGGCTATCGCAGAAGAATTCGGGTGCGACATCTTTGTGGAAAAGTGGCGCGGTTTCGGACCTCAGAAGCAAATGGCCATCGACAAATGCATTTTCCCCTGGATTCTGGTATTGGACGCCGATGAACGCATTCCCCCCGAGACGGCGGATATTATCCGAAAAATAGTGAAAGATGAGCACATGAAGGCGACCGGCTTCAGGTTTCCCCGGAAAAATTTTTTCCAGGGACGCTGGATTCGGCATGCCGGCTGGTGGCCGGACCCGGTGCTTCGCCTGTTTCGCAAAGACGCGGGCCGCATGACAGATGCTGCCGTGCATGAAGCCGTTGAGGTTCAAGGATCGGTTGAGAACCTCGATGTGGTCATCGAGCATTACACGGAAAGCAGCTTAGATAAAATTCTTCAGAAAATTGACAAGTATTCTACACTGGGCGCCCAAGAGGCTTTGGCGGCGGGGAAAACCTCTTCACCCTGGTCGGCATTTTTCCGCGCCGCCCTGACGTTTCTTCAGGATTATTTTTTAAGGCTGGGCATTTTGGACGGTCGTCAGGGCCTGACGCTGGCGGTGACCGACTCCGTCAATAAGTATTTTAAGTACGCGAAGTTAAGTGAGTTGAGCAGAGTCAGACGTTTGGGAAAACAGGCCGCAAACGACAAATCCGGCGGAAATGTAAACTGACTATGGATATTTCGTTCATTATTGTCAACTGGAACACCAAAGGACTTCTCTCCGACTGCCTGGAATCCATTATTAAAACCGTCGAAGAGCTGATGTATGAGATTATCGTTGTAGATAATGCATCGTCCGACGGTTCGGTGGAAATGCTGGCGCAAAAATATCCGCAGGTCAAAACCATTGCCAACAAAGAAAATCGCGGTTTCGGCGCTGCCAATAATCAGGGCTTTACCGTCATGCAGGGCAAATACGCCCTGCTGATCAATACGGATGCCGTCCTGACGACCGGTGCGGTCAAAAAGCTTTGGGATTTTGCAGAGGGAAATCCGGACGCGGCGATTGTCTGCGGCCAACTGCTGAATGCCGACGGCAGCAGGCAAAACTCCATTGCCGCTTTTCCGACGCTGTTCACGCTGGCTGCCAACACCTCTTTACTGGAATATCTTTTCCCCCGCAAATATCCCAGCAAAAGATATGAACATGCCGGACCGCTGGAAGTGGATTCGGCCATCGGTGCCTGCATGATGATTCGTAAAAAAGCATTGGACGAGGTTTCTTTCTTTGATGACCGTTACTTTTTCTTTTTCGAAGAGACGGATATGGCCTATTCCATGAAGCGCGCCGGGTGGCGGGTTTATCAGGTTCCTGACGCCCTTATTTATCATCTTCAGGGTCAGAGCATCGGTCACAATGCGTGTTCGCGTATCGAATTTTACAGATCGCGCTATCAATTTCTGAGCAAGTGGCATGGCGAAGCTTATTATCGGATAGCGGCAGGCGTCATTTTTTTGCGCTTACTCGCAAATGCCCTGCTCAGTTTCCTCGGTGTCCTGTTTACCCTGGGCATGGCGGCCAACTTGCGGCAGAAATTGACAACCTATATCCGGATCATCCAATGGCATTTTGGCGACCAATCCATAGCGCCAACCAAAGGCCAGGGCAGGCATTAGCAATCCAGTAATTCATTGACAACACAGGGGATATTTAGTAACAACTTTTTTCCCCTCCGGCCAATTACGTTCTATCAATGTAATTGAAAGGGCGGAGCTTTAAGTAGGTTGCCTGGTCAGATATAAAAACACTTATTGGAAAATCGCAAAATTAAGGAGACTCTGAGACCTTTGAAAAAATGAAGAATACTTCTGG
>CAYOPU010000170.1:0-1781 GCA_964405915.1 uncultured Smithella sp.
GTCAGCGACCCGGCGGTGATCCCCTGTAAGGTGATATCGCCGCTGGTCGTATAGGTCTTTCCCGCGCCGTTGGCCAGGGTGATGGAAACCGCGCCGGAACCTGCGTCGATGGTTTTGCCCGAAGCTATGGCGATGACCGCCGCCCCCGCGTCGCGATGGAGGTCGTAAACACCATTGGCGGTGGTTTCGTTGGCGGTGATGGTCAGACTGCCGTTGTCGGTGGTGATGGAATCGTTAAGCAGGATGGAACGGCCCGCCTGCAAGATCAGCGCCCCGCCGTCACCACCGGTATTGTTGGCGGTCAGAGTTGTCGAAAGTGTAATATCGTTGTTCGCCTGGAGTGTAACCGCCGTCCCAGCATTCAAGAGCGCCGTGATCTGGCCAACGCCCACCGTGCTTTTATCTCCCGCGTTTGTGCCGAAGGAAAGCGGGTTAGTCAGCGCGCCACCGCCGCCCGAACCGGCTTTGATGATGTCCACCCGGCCGGTGTCCACAAGGCCGTTCTGATCGTAGTTACCGGAGCCCACTACAGCCGTTCCGTCGGAAAGGGGAATGACAAACGATGATCCTACACAGTCGTTTGCGCTTGCTCCGACGAAGGAATTGTCCGCGCTCACCACACCCTTGATGCCCGCGCTGCCGCTCCCCCAGGTGAGGGCGCCGACTTTGGTCGTCGTGCCATTATTCCAGTTATAGCTCCGCACGACGTAATCCCCATTGGGTATGCTGATAACCGTGCCCGAGCCGACGTAATCGTTCGCCGTCGAACCGACAAGGGAATTGTCCGACGATACGACCCCCTTGGCGGCATTGGCTGCGCTGTCACCTTTGCTCCAGGTGACGGCCCCGGCGTTGAGCACTGTTGTTCCGTTGTCCCAGTAAGGGGTGCGGACGACATAATTGTTGTTACCGGAAAGCAGGGTCATACCGCCCGACCCCACACAGTCGTTTTGGCTGCTGCCGACCAGGGAATTGGCCGCGCTCACCGTGCCCGTAAGCCCAGTGGTTCCATCACCCCAGGTGATGGCGCCGACGTTGGCCACCGTGCCGTTGTCCCAGAGGGCTGAACTGACCACGTAGTTGCCGTTCGCGAGGGCGTAGATGCCCGACGACCCCAGGTAGTCATCAACCTTTTCCCCGTAGAGGGAGTTGGCGGAGGTCACGGCGCCCGTGATCCCCGTGGCGCCGTTGCCCCAGGTGACGGCCCCGGCCCTGGTCGCCGTGCCGTTGTTCCAGTAGAGATTCCGGGTTACATAGTTGCCGTTGGTGAGGGCAACGGCGTCGGCGCCCACGTTGTCGCTTTTGGTGGTTCCAACGAGGGAGTTGGCCGATGAAACCTCGCCGCCCGATAGGCCGGTGGACAGCTTGCCGGTCGCTCCGTTCATCCAGGTGACGGCGCCGGCGTTTTGCGCAGAGTTATGCCAGTTGTCCCAGTTGGGGGAAAGAATGACGAAATTATTGTTGCCCGTAAGTCTGAGCACACCGCTGGAGCCGATGACGTCATCGGCCGATTTGCCGAGGAGGGAGTTGGTCGAGCTGACAGTCCCCTTGACGGCATTGGTGGCGCTGTCACCTTTGCTCCAGGTCACGGCGCCGACGTTCTGGACCGCTCCGTTGTCCCAGTAAGGAGAAAGCACCACGTAATTGCCGTTGTCGAGAGCATAGATACCACGGGACCCCACGCAATCGTTTGCGGCCTGCCCCATCAGGGAATTGCTTGTGGAGACCACCCCGGAGACGCCCGCGCTGCCGCTCCCCCAGGTGACGGCGCCGACATTCGT
>CAYOPU010000170.1:1881-4941 GCA_964405915.1 uncultured Smithella sp.
ACGGAGCCCACAAGAGAATTGCTGGAAGAAACCACGCCACCCCTGGTGCCCATTCCCTTGAGGTAGCCGTTTGCGCCATCGACCCAGGTGGCCGCGCCCGCCGCCGTATTGGCGCCGGAAGCCCAGAAGGGACTCGCTACTACATAGTTGCCATTGGAGAGGGCGTAAATGCCTTTGGCACCGATGCGGTCGCCGGCCGAGCCCCCGAGCAGCGAATTGTATGCCGACACCACGCCTGTTGTCCCCATGGCGCCGTAGCCCCAGGTGACGGCTCCGACATTGGCGACCGTGCCATTGGACCAGCGCTGGCTATTGACGACATAGTTGCCGTTTTCCAGAGCCACGACCCCCTCAGAACCGGAGGTTGGCACTGAGGTGGAGGTGTTCCGACCTATGCCCACCATGTCGTTTGCCTTGCTGCCGATCAGAGAGTTGTCGGAAGTGATGACACCACCCGTCGCGCCGCCGACGAGTGTGCCGGTGCTTCCGTTGATCCAGGTGACAGCCCCGGCGTCGGTCACAGTGCCGTTGTCCCATTTGGGCGAGACCACCACAACGCTCTTGTTGGCATCCTTGAGCGCAGTGACATCGCCAAATCCAACCGAATCGTCGGCCCTGACGCCTACCAGAGAGTTGGCGGTGGAGACCACGCCGCCCGCGGCGCCGTTGGAAAGGGTGCCGTCACTCTTGATCCAGGTCACCGCCCCCGCATTGGTCGCCGTGCCGGCAGCCCAAGAGGGTGTCCAGGTGACAAAATTACCGTTTTCCAGCGCCACAGCAAGATGTCCCACCACGTCGTTGGCCTGAGAGCCGGTGAGGGTGGAAAGCAGAGCGCCCGTGGTCATGTTGAAGATGCGAACCGCGCCCGCTTTGGAAGCCGCCGTGTTGTCATAAGCATTCGAGACAGCAATGTTGCCCGTCGATGAGCTGCCATTCTTGAGTTCGTAGGCATAACCCCCTGCGCCAAACTTATCGCCCGCCTGGGGGTTGGCATAGGCCAGCGGAATCACGGCGGTGCTGGCACCGCCTCCGCCACCGCCGCCGGCCACGATCTCGATATTCTTGGGATCAAGAAGAAGGCTGCCGTTTTGACCGTTCGGGGCGGATACATCCACCGTGCCGCCAAAGCCCAACAGACCATGGCTGGAAACCTCCACCTTGCCGCCATCGCCGCCTTGTGCTCCGCCTCTGGCCCCGATGCTGCCGTTAAAGCCGGTATTTTCTTCCGACCAGACCGCCACCGTGCCGCCCTTGCCTTTTTGCGTGGCGCTGGCGCTAAGCGTGGCGCTCATCAGCGTGGTGGTCTTGGCGTTTTTCAAATCGGCATCCTTGCCCTGCCAGCCGCCGCCGACACGCAGCAAACCGCCGCCCTGCGCGCCGTCGGCCACCAGCGTGGCGCCCGCCAGTCGCAGATCACCTGCGGTGACCGAAATCTGACCGCCCGTCTGCCCGCTTGATAAAAGAGAGCCGGAAAGGTAGGCGCTCTGGCCCGCCTCAGCCCGCACGCTGCCTGCCTGCCCCTGAGTTGCGTCGGCTTTGAGGGTGGAGGCGAAAACCTGCTCGATGCTTTCCTTGGCGGCAAGGGTGATCTTCCCGCCCTGTGTTGAACCGGAAGCGTCGATCTTGCCCGCCTCTACAATCGCCCGGCCGGAAACGTCGATGTTTCCCCCTTGATTGCCGGTGGCATGAAGACTGCCCGTGTTCATGACCATGCCGGCGGCGAAAAGGTTGATCGAGCCGCCATTGACCTCCCCCCCGAGGGGAACAGGGCTACCGGAAACATCTAGTGTACCGGTTTGCTGAATTTGGTCGGCGTCCAGGATGATCCTTCCGTTTTGATTAACGATTCCTTTGGCTTCAATAATTCCCGTATTGTTAACGACTGCGTTGATCAGGGCGTCCGCCGACTTAGCAGTCATCTTGACCAAACCGCCCTCCGCCTGAATTAACCCTTTGTTTTCAATCAGGGAATTGACGGCGCCCTGATTTACGGTAAAACTGACCAGCTTGTCGCCGGTAAAATCGAGGCTGATTTTGTCGCCCGCCGCCAGAGCCGTTTTGCCGCTGGGGGTGATGATCTTTCCTTCATTGCTAATCACGGGAGAAAGGAAAGCCACGTAACCGCCGTCGGCGGTGCGAATCTGACCTTGATTAACGATAGAACCCGCATTTGTGTTTTTTTCAAACAGATACTTTCCGGACAAGAATTTTTCATCGGAAAGATTCATAGCGGCGGCCACAAGTCCGCCAACATCGATAGTAGCCGTAGAACCAAAATAAACACCCGCCGGGTTGAGCAGAAAGACTTGCCCGTTGGCGGTTAAAGATCCGAAGATCTGGCTGGGGTTTTGATCAAGGATGCGGTTAAGGGCCACACTGGAAGCGCCCGGCTGCTGGAAGGCCACGGAAGCGTTCTGACCGATGTTAAAGGTGTTCCAATTGGCAATCAATTTGTCCGTCGATTGCTGGATGGTCAGCGCGTTTCCGGCCTGGTTGATGGCGGCCTGGCCCGAGACCACCTGGCCGCCCGTGGGCAAGGCGTTGGGGTCCAGCGCCCTTGCGGGACTTGCAGTTGCAAGCAAGGCCGCGGCAACCAGAGAGCCAACTACTAGCGGACGTCTGAACCACCCCGCCGCAACTTTCTCGTTTACCGCAATCCACATCTCCCGCGTCCGGGACCAAATCAACCGGTAGATTTTATTCATGGCTTAACCTTTAAAAAAAGAAGAGAGAAATTTGACTGTTAAAGAACGAATGACTGGAAATGACGTCCCTTTCGACTTCCTTGCTGACCTTTCAGCGTTTTTTTGTAGCCCCATACATATTTTGGGGAAAATATTACCCTATTTCATGATCTTTTGTAAACAAGAATCCATGTCTTGGAAGACGATGTTTGAAAGGGTCATATAAAAACGTAAATTTATACTTTCATTATTTCGATACCTCAATTCCTTATAAATATTGCGGACTTTAAAGTACTGAGTTCTACTTTTAGTTCTTTTCTAACCACTTGCGCGCCCATGAGAATCGCCTGACGGACATCAATCGACCCCGCCGCAT
>CAYOPU010000171.1:0-4909 GCA_964405915.1 uncultured Smithella sp.
GGCCTCGGCGTTGCGAACGCCGCGCTCTCCCAGCTGAGCTACATCCCCAACCTTGTGAGAAAATTTTGGCGATCATATATTATAGGCTGTCACAGTGTCAAGAATTAGTTGGGGAAGAAAAAATGATTGCATGACTAAAGAAGACTCCGTTCAAACTTCAATCTTGCCTTGACAAAGCAAGGCTGTTTTCCATATAATCACGCCCATTGTATATCGTCAGATTTTAAACGCACGGCTGATGTTGGTCATTCGATGGGGTAATCTGTACGAAACGGCTGTTTTTTAATATAAAATAAATTACACGGGAGATATTCATGGCAAAAATAGATGCTTTTTTTCAGCTTATGCATGAACAAGGCGCGTCAGATTTGCACCTGGTTACCGGTCAGCAGCCTGCAATTCGCATTCGCGGGGACATGGAACGGATAAAATATGAAGTTCTTACCAATGAAGCCTTAAAACCGCTGCTGTATGAAATAACGCCGGAACACAAGATTAAACTCTTTGAGGAAACCGGTGATATCGATTTTGCTTATGAAATTCCAGGGCTGGCCCGATATCGGGCAAATTTTTTCCAGCAGAAATATGGCGTTGCCGCTGTATTTCGTGAAATTCCGAGTAAAATTGTCACCTGCAAGGAGCTGGGGCTTCCGCCGGTTATTCCCAAGCTTGCCTCTCTTCCTCGCGGTCTGGTTTTGGTTACCGGTCCTACCGGAAGTGGTAAATCTACAACGCTTGCGGCCATCATTGATGAAGCGAACCGCACCCGCAAAGACCATATCATTACGATTGAAGATCCCATTGAATTTGTTCACACAAGTCAGAGTTGTATCGTCAACCACCGCGAAGTGGGAATTCACACGAAATCTTTCACGTCGGCTTTGCGCGGCGCTTTGCGTGAAGATCCTGATATTATTCTGGTTGGTGAAATGCGCGATCTGGAAACTATTTCTCTGGCGGTCGAAGCCGCATCCACCGGCCATCTTGTTTTTGGCACATTGCACACAACCAGCGCCGCCAAGACAGTGGATAGAATCATTGAGGTATTTCCTTCCGAGCAGCAGTTGCAGATTCGATCTACTCTTGCCGACGGTTTGCGGGCGATTATTTCGCAGGTTCTTTTTAAGCGAATCGACAAAAAAAGCCGGTGCGTGGCATTGGAAATTCTGATTGCCACTTCGGCGGTGCGCAATCTTATTCGTGAGGCCAAAACCTTCCAGATTCCCTCGATGATGCAGACCGGTAAAAAATACGGCATGCAGCTTTTGGATGAAGGCATTATGGAGCTCTATAACCGCGGCTGGATCAGCGGCGAAGCCGCATACAACAAGGCCAACGATAAAGCCATCTTCCGGCCTCTTTTAAAGTCCCCACCCACTGATTTTACTGAAGCATAAGCTGGTATAAGGAGCGTGTATGAGAAAAGCGGAAATTGAACAAATATTAGAAAAAATGCTGGCCTCTCATTCCAATATTTCCGACCTGAATCTGACCGTAGGAAAGCCTTTTCAGGTAGAGTCTTCGGGCCAATTAGCGAAAGTCGATCTGGATCTGCCGTTTGACAAGCTGACGCCGTTTCAAACGGAAATATTTGCTTTAAATCTGATCAACCAGGATCACCGGTTACTGGAAGACCTGGTGAAGACGGGCTCTTGCGACTTAGCCTATGAACTAACGGGGATTGCCCGCTTCCGCGTGAACGTTTTTTCCCAGCGCGGCCACTACTCGATCATTTTAAGAAAACTGGAAACCACGATTCCGTCCTGTGCGGATTTGAAGCTGCCCGAGGCTTATTACAAGGTCGCCAAAGAAAAGAACGGCATCGTTCTGGTAACCGGGGCAACCGGCAGCGGTAAATCCACCTCGCTTGCCGCCGTCATTAACGAAATCAACGAACAACAATCCATCCACATTATCACGCTGGAAGATCCCGTGGAATTTACGCATCAGCAGAAAAAGGCCACCATTAACCAGCGGGAATTGGGCAAAGATTTTGATAGTTTTCCCAACGGTTTGCGCGCCGCATTACGGCAGGCGCCCAAAGTCGTTCTGGTTGGTGAAATGCGCGACCGTGATTCGGTTGAAATTGCGCTTTCCGCGGCGGAAACCGGTCATCTTGTCTTGAGCACATTGCACACGGTTGATGCCGGTTCCACCATCAACCGTATTCTGGGGATGTTTCCTACGGAGGAGGAAAAACAAATGCGCATCCGGCTGGCCGACACCCTCCGTTGGATTATTTGTCAGCGTTTATTGCCGAAAGAAGGCGGTGGACGCGTGGCTGCCTTTGAGGCCATGTCAACCAGCTTGCGGATTAAAGATGTCATTTTGCACGGCGAGTCGGAAGGAAAAACATATTATGATATCATTTCTCAGGGCAAGGCTTTCGGGATGATTACGTTTGACGATTGCATGGTTGACCTTTATCAGCAGGGTTTGGTTTCGGAAGGTACAGCCAAGGCCTATGCCTCCAATAAATCGATTGTCAGCCGGGGCATTGACTCGATCAAGAGCGCCCGCGGCGAGAAAACAACCGATCTGGGAAAACTGGAAGTAGATTCGGGGTACGGCAGGCCTCAAGCCGGCGGCCCTCAATGGCAAAAAAGATAAAAAATGACGTTGCCAATCATTTAGCGCGAAGGAGATGAATATGTCTGGTGAAGGTGTAGTGGCGGCATCTGCCGCAGCCGGGGCTCAGGGACGCCCTTTTGGCTATGTAACCCCCGAAGGTAAAACAGCCATGGTTTGCGAACAGGATCTGGTTATTCAGGAGCAGATAAGCGGCGCGTTAAAAAAAATGGGATATTTAACATCGCAGCCGACATCCTTCAGAGATGCTCTGAAACAAATGCGTTTCCATGTTTTTGATATTATTTTTATCGGTGAGGATTTTACCAATAATGTTCTGGTTTTTCTTGAAAACATGAATATGAGGATTCGCAGAAAGAGTTTTGTCGTGTTAATCAGCTCTAAAATTTCCACCATGGATAACATGGAAGCCTTTCATAAAAGCGTGAATCTGATTGTTAATAAACGGGATATCCGCGAGGTGGAAAGAATATTGCGTCAGGCGGTTGCGGAACACGAAGATTTCTACCGGACCTTTAAAGAAAAATTCCCCAAGTAAAACGATCATCGTCGCCGGGAACAGCTAAGGCCGTTTCCGGCTTTTTTTCATGTCTTTTCGGAATGCCCGGATCCCTTAAGAGCCTTGTCCAGATTTTGACGGCAGGGAATAGACGCATCAAAAGACAGCGCGGTTTCAAAAGCTTTAACGGCGCTGTCAAAACAATCAGCTTTCATCAGAGAATTTCCCAAACGGTTAAAGTAAACCGCCGTGTGCAGACGATTGTGAAAACACGCCGTTTCGTAAGCTGTAAAAGCTTCATCCAGTTGTTTCAGGGCAATCAGAATATCTCCCAGCGAACAATGATACAAACTGTTGGACGGGGCGATCTCCAGGCAATTTTCCAGCAGCCTTTTGGCAGCGTCGAAATGGCCTTCTCTCCTGTGTAAATCGGCAGCCTGAAAGAGATAGCGGTCCGCTTCGTCGGGATCGATTTTGCCTGCCTGCCGGTAGGCCTCCTCAGCTGCATCGGTTTTCCCCGCGGCCATCAGGGCTTCACCCAGACGGCAGTAAAATGCCGGGTTATCGTCTTCCAGAGCGGTCAGCTTTTTGAAGGTGTCGCAGGCGTTATCGCTTTGGCCGGATAGCAGATAAGTCTTTCCCAGTTCTTCCAGCAACCCGATATCCTGCGGCTGAACCTGCGCGGCTTTTTCGCAAAGGGCGACCAGTTTTCTGATTTGACCTTCCTGTTTATAAATCCGCACCAGTTCATCATAAGCAAAACCGGTAAAGATTTTGCGGGCAAGTTCGATATCCAGCAGGGTTTCCCAGTATCCAATGGCGTGTTCTTTCTCTCCGTTATCCCAGGATGCCCAGGCCAGGCGAAGCAGCACAGATTCTTCCCGGGGATGTTCTGCATGCATGTTTTCAAGCAGAGCAATGGCTTTACCGTATTTTCCCTGCTTCAACAGGTCGTCGGCCAGATCAAGTTTTTCTTCCATGGGGTTGTTTTGCATCATAGATTCAAAAAAAACGGGGGGAGAACATGCTCCCCCCCGAAAATTTTCAGCAACTGCAGGAACCGCAACCGCCGCCCTCCGTGGAAAGGCTTGATGTTAATTTAAATCCTGCTCCCTGAGGTGTTGAGATAAAATCAACGTGGATCGGCTGGGCCTGTTTCAGGAGATCTTTTTCCACAACAAATTTTGTTCCTTTTTTTTCAATCACTTCATCTTCATTTCCGGGCTCGTCCAGAGCCATGCCCAAAGAGGGCCCGGATCAACCCATGGACATGGTGATACGGATGGCCGCACCAACATTTTTATCCTTCAGAAAATCCTTAATGACTTCCGAAGCCTTGTCTGTAACTGTCAACATTTACTATCCTCCTTTTGATGATGCCTTTTCGACATCAAACTTTTTGGTAACTTATCTATAATTGTTCCGTTGTCAATTATAATTTTGCCGAAGCAGATTCAAAAGCGCCATCATCTGCTCCGGATCATTGGTCGGCTGGGAACAGGTAAAGTTTGAGCAGACATAGGCTGTCGCCTGATCATTGATGCTTGAATACGACTGCACATAAGGCGCAATGGCTTCAATATCAGGTTGATCTGCATGCTCCGGGCGAAAAACAGCAATCTTATTCGGAACATAACGGTTTCTTAACGCCTTCCATAGCGCCTGCGTGTCCAAACGATCCCTGTTCCCGACAATGACCACTTCGCATGCCGGACCTATGGCAAAATCCAGTCCGCAAAGAAAGTGCGTATGGGCCGTCGGCATGGCATCCGCTGATTCGCAAAAAGCCCGGTAAATTTCGTGCGCCCTTTCATCCAATTC
>CAYOPU010000172.1:0-4888 GCA_964405915.1 uncultured Smithella sp.
CCAGTTCAACTTTTGTGTCCTGCGTCGTGTTTCGACCCGTCACAACGAGATCGAAGCGCCGCCGCCCCCAGCTCTGACCGCCGCCGATGGAATATCCGGTCATGGGAATAAAGAGCGGGCCGGATGTGGGCGCCTCGGGTGCACTGATGGAATAGACAGAGGCGGGATCATTGGCGGGATTCACTTGAATATTGGTTAGCGGGAACACTGCCGGCGCAGTCACCGGATCAAAGTCCTGCATCAGCCGGTGAATGCCCGTCTCCGCGGCGCTCATGGCCTTCTTTTGCCCCACGCTCTGGACGCTGACCCGCAGATCGCTGGTCGCTAAATTCAGAATCAGCAGGGTCAGCGCGAAAAGGATCAGGGTGGCCATAATCGCCGTCAGCAGGATAAAACCCCTCTGAGATGATAGCATTCTCTTACTGTATCGCATGGTTCCTCGGAATGACACTCGTCGAATAGATGAGTCTTTTGCGTTGACCTGTATTGGCATCGACGCCCTCCGTTTCTACCGCTAAAACAATCTCGATCCGGCGGATATCGGGAATCGCCGCGGGTAAACTGCCTGCGGCAATCTCCGCTCCCACGCCGTTAAAATACCGGAAAACGGGAATAGCTGTGTTCCCAGGCCCTGCTGTGCTGTTAATCACCCGGACGGTCTTATGACCGGCAACCGTATCGCCCAGGAAGGGTTGCGCTCCCCCTTTGCAACTTACCTCTCTGGTGATATATTGATTGGCCGTATTATAATTGTAACGGATCACTTCATTGTCATCGCCCAGCATGCCGTCGCCATCCGTGCCGTCGCCGGCGATGTCCATTTCGACAGCAATGGCATTGGCGGTTGCCACCTGAATGCCGCGATAGGTCTGGTTGGCTGCAGCGCCTAAACAGGTGCCCGAGGGAACCACCCAGAGATTGCTGGCAAAGGTAGGATTATAGGAGGCCATGCCGATCTCCATGGCCATGATGTCCAGAGCAGGTTTCACGTCCTGCTGCGCCGTCACTCTCCGCTCAATGGAACTGGAATGGCGCTGCGTGGAATTGATCGCCATATAGACGGCGGCAAGAAGACCCGCCGATACGGCCAGGGCAATCATCAATTCCACCATGGTGAATCCCTTTGCATTTCTCATTGACAGACAGTCCCTCCGGTAACACACCCCTGTGTAGTGGCAAAACCATCCTGGCGGGTGACAACCATGCTCTCCGATATTCCATTGGCATTACCGGTCCAGGTCACCGTCACGGTGACTCTCCAGATAGCGGCTCCCAGATTCGTGATCGTGGTGGTAACGTTAAACGGCACGTCGCCCGACTGAAGGGTCGCCTGACCGCTGGCGTTCACCGTTGTCGGTCCCAGCGTGACGGACGCGTTCAGCGTGACGGGCAGAACCTGGCAGCATGGATTCATGATCCGCGCTTCCTGCCGGACCAGTTGTTCATACAAGATCCCCGACGCCCTGCCCAGATAGTCCGATTTGGCCGACGTATTCCAGCCCGGCGCCACCAGCGCAAAAACAGCCATGACCGCCACCACGGTTATAAACATGGCGATGACAACTTCTATCATCCCCAATCCTTTATTATTGCATGGCAAATGTAACATACGCTTTACCCGTAATATTGGTTGTAATGGTTGCCGTTGATCCTCTCGAGTTGGTCATTGTGAGCGTTCCTGCGGAACTTGTCCCCCGGGCCTGGAATAAGGGCGCGTCTGAATAGGGCCCTCCGAAAGAAACGCTGCTAATCTTTATGCCGTAGCCATACGACGTGCTGAATGACCGGTACCCCCTGATGATCGTGGTAATCGGGTAATCCTTTATCCAACTGCCACTGTTAGGTCCCGTGGAGTAGATAATTAATATATCCCTGCTTTCCGAAATTGCCTTTGTCTTGCAAGACTGTATCTCGGAGACGAGATCTCTTGCCGCTGTTTTCAGATTCGCGTTGGCCGCGTATCTCTGCCAGGCCATGGAGGCCACTGCCCCCATCACCCCGATAATGGCCACCACAACCATTAATTCAACGATACTAAAGCCGCCGGCATATTTCTTTTTCATCACACGACCCGAAAATTCACTTCCGAAACAATGTCACTACAGCAAATGATGTGCCAGATGCCCACTCACCTCGCCGGTCAAAATACAAATCTCACTTTGTTAACAACATATTACGCTCCGAAATATATTTTGTCAATTCGTTTCCTTGGCGTTGATGGATGCGGAAAGCCGTAATTAACAGATAATACCGGTGATTTTCACAGAAAAAACAGGGGGACACTGTTAAAGTTGATGGTCTCGTAAAAAGTCACACAACCCGTCATTCCCGCGAAGGCGGGAATCCATAACATATTAAAAATACTTGATTCCCGCCTTCGCGGGAATGACGTAAATGGAACCAATTTGACTTTTTACGAGTTCGTCAAAGTTAGCTTAATTGGCTGCCTGAATTCATGAAATACGTAAAGAAAACAATAATATTTAACGGGAAGTTCATACGTTAACCACATTATCCTTCATCCTGATTACAAAATAGACGCCTTGTTCCGTGTTTATATGCCTGCATAAAGTGAATATTTATCGACATCCCATAATCAAGTATGTTATATTTCCCGCAACAATAAAAATATTGGAAATGTCAATATGTCTAAAAAAGCTGAAGAATGGTTTAAGCAGGCGTCTTATGATTTCAAGACGGCCGAAATAATGCTGGAGAATAAAAGATTTATATATGCCGTGTTCATGTGCCATCTTTCTATTGAAAAAGCGCTCAAAGGACTTTATCAATCCAAGCTGAAAGAGCTTCCCCCAAAGGTACACAACTTGATTTATCTGGTAGAAAAAATAGAGTTAACTCCACCTGATACATTTCACAATGCAATATTTGAGTTGAATAGAGTTAGCATTCCGACGCGATATCCCGATGACTTAGCCAGAATGAATAAAATCTATAAGAAAAAGAATACAACAGAAATCATCAATAGCAGCAGAGAGGTTTTGAAATGGTTAAAAAGTCAACTTTAAAGGCGGTCACATTTATGAAAGACCGCCTTCTGCAGACAGGGATAAATGTTCAGAAGATCATTGTATTCGGATCACAGGCAAATGGAAGCAACAACGCGGGGAGCGATATAGATATTATGGTTATTTCCGATGATTTTAAAAACAAGGATATTTTTAAACGGGCAAAATTAACCAAAGACGCAGAAATTATGACTATTAAAAAGTTCTTAATTCCGTTGGATATTGTTACGCTGACGGAAGAGGAATTGACAGACGGTACATCTGTGTTGTCTGATTATGCAAGAACCGGTGAAATTGTTTATGAGGCCAAAACAGGGGGATGATATAACGCTGTTAAAGTTAGTTTAATTGGATGCCTGAATTCTTGAAATACGTAAAGAAAACAATAATATTTACTGGGAAGTTCATACGTTAACCGCATTATCCTTCATCCTGGTTGCAAAATAGACGCCTTGTTCCGACCACTTACAAAACAGTCCGTAATCGTTATACCCGCGATCATCCACGACGATGGTTCCCGGATCAAATCGTAATGTATGGGCTCGTCCCAATTGGCAAAACAGCATGCTCACAAACTGCCCCCAGCAGATAAATCGACGCATGCGACGCTCCGCTTTGGTTGCGTGCGCAGGAGCGACGGTTTTCAAAACAGCCGATTACGCGCAAACCCTCACCGCCTTGAAAGCTGCGGCGAACAAGACCTGATGCCATAAAAGACGGCGGCCTCATGGGTAATGATCGCCGCCGCAAATGTCTGTTAACCGTGATTATTTTTTGCCGTAATCATAGACGCCGCGTCCGGATTTACGTCCCAGATTACCGGCGCGAACCAGTTTTCGCAGTAACGGGGATGGACGGTATTTATCGCCCAGCTCCCGGTGCATGCCTTCACAGATCCGAAGCTGCGTATCAAGGCCGATCAAATCGCCCAGCGCCAGAGGTCCGATGGGATGATTGCAGCCCAGTTGCATGGCTTTGTCGATGTCCTCCGCCGTGGCCAGTCCTTCATCCAGAACAAAGAAAGCCTCGTTGATCATGGAACACAGGATGCGGTTCACGACAAACGCCGGCGCTTCGTTGACCATCACGACTTCCTTGCCGATTTTTTTGCCCCAGGCTTTGGCGATTTCCACCGTCTCGTCCGAGGTCTGCTGTCCGCGAATGACTTCCAGTAAGCGCATCACCGGCACGGGATTGAAAAAATGGGCGCCGATAAAACGCTCCGGCCTTTTCGTAATGGCGGCCATTTCGGTAATGCTTAAGCCCGAGGTGTTGGTGAAAAACAGACAATGCGCAGGAACAACGGCTTCCAGTTCCGCATACACTTTCTTTTTCAGATCCATCAGTTCAATCACCACTTCCACGACAAGGTCAGCATCCGACGCGGCTTCTTTCAGATCGAGCGTCGGCTTAATCCGTCCCAGAATCGCTTCCATCTGCTCTTTGGTAATTTTGCCCTTCTCCGTGTCGCGGTTCAGATTCTTTTTGATCGTGTTCATGCCGCCGTCGATGAATCGCTGTTCAATGTCTCTCAAGGCAACGTCATACCCCGCCGCGGCGCAAACCTGCGCGATGCCGTTTCCCATCAAGCCCGCGCCCAGCACACATATTTTTTTAATTTCCATACCATCCTCCCGGTCCTTTTATTGTTAAGCAGGCGGTCCCCGCTTTGAAAGCATCAGTGGTCAGGGAAAGTAACAGACGAACAAGCGTCAAGTCAAGAAAAATACTTGGAAAGGGTTAGGGGTTAAGCGTCAGGCGTTAGGCGTTAGGTGTTAGGGGTTGCAGGCCGTTCTCACGCCTGACGCCTGCCTCCTCACTCCTCACTCCTAACTCCTCACGCCTGCCTCCTCACTCCTCAC
>CAYOPU010000173.1:0-4780 GCA_964405915.1 uncultured Smithella sp.
GGCCTCCGTTGAACGATCATTCCCATTGTGCTTCTGATTGCCGGGTATTCCATCGCAGGCAACAGCCTGGCCGTGGCCGCCGGGTGATCCTCTGGGTGATTCTGCCGAACAGCAGGTGGAGTTTTCCCGGATAGGCGCGCCCGACAATCAGACTCGACTTGGAATATATTTAGGGAATTGTTTTAAATAATCTTCCCTTATTTGTCTTTCGATCTTCCACCAAAAGGGCATTCCCGCCTCTATATTCTTCATAATTTTCCTGGCATTAACAACGTATAGCTTAGCCTTGCCTTCTTTGTCGGCTAAATCATAATCTTTTTCTTTTATTAATATGTTGAAAATTTCAAGATAGCTTTTTGGGGGTTTGCTTTCGTGCCGCAATTCCCATGCCCTTAGATATTTCCTAAGTGTTTTGGGTTCTGGCTTTGCACGGTATGCTCTTTTTTTTAGGATAATCTCAACTTCTTTTAATATTTGTTCGGCTTCTTTAATGGTAAAATCATATTGATTAATTTTAAAATAAATTGATCTTTTATCTTCCCTGATCGACTTTAATAAATATTCCTTAACTTCATTTATTTTCGGGTTTCGGTTATTTTCCCTTTTAAACTGATTAATAGCGTATTCAAAATCATTTTCTATAAGCTCACTGTAATCTTCAACATATATTCTTTTATAAGGTTTATTAAAAGGTGGTTTACTTTTTCTTTCCTGTTCAAAATTCCAATATTTGTCAAAATCTGCATTTTCTGGTGTGTATTCGTGAAAATAAAAATATAACCGATATTTTCTTGTATCCGCACCAAGCTGAACTGGGCTATAAATTCCATTTTTTAATTGTTTAACTTCATTCAAGTAAGGGTTCGAGGCAGGGTTATTCCTGTTCAACTTAATCGCGTGAAAATACCGCCATACTAATTTAAATAATTTGCTTTTATTCCAATAATCCCACTTTAATCGTTCCAGTTCTTTTTCATTATCCATGCTCTATCCTCACGCCGTAACGGTTTCGGTTTCGGTTTCGGTTTTCCGCGCCGCCGCGTCAAATAAGCCGTCGGCAATAACGGAGGCATTTTTCAAGGTTTCATCTCGTAAATGTGCATATCTTTGTGTCATGACCGGGGATTTGTGTGTCAATAACTTTTGCAAGGTGTATAAATCCACTTCCCCGCTTGACGCTAGCATTGACGCGTAAGTATGCCTTAGGCCATGAAGGGCGCGAAAGTTCGCGGGTATTCCCGCCGCCTTTTTTATGGGGTTCACGCGCCGCCTTATATCGGTAAAGGGTTTTCCGTCTTTCCTCAAAAACACATATTCAGAAATTTCCTTTTTATTATTTACTTTGATTTCCGTTTTTGGGTAATTTTCCAATACCTGACGGGCGTTTTGGTTCAATGGTATTTTTTGACTTTTGCCGCCTTTGGGATCGCGAATCGTAACAAATCCCCGGTCAAAATCAATATCGTTCCACTTTAATTTAAACAATTCGCCGCGCCTCATTCCCGTATAAAGTGCTAATTTCATAATCCCGGTCGCTTCTTTGTCAGCAGAACTATTGATTGCCTCCAATAACGATTTCAACTGTTTTAAATTTAAATCTTCGGTTTTAATGTTGTCCACTTTCGGTAATTCAAAATCAAAAGTCAATGGAAGACAAAGCTCACGTGACACGCCGAATTTTACGACACGTTTAAGTAATCCCAAAACGTGCTTGACGGTTTGAGGCTTTAACGTTTTTGAAAGATTTAAACGAATCCGGTCAACGTCAAGTCTGATAATTTCTTGCGGTTCTTTGTTTCCTAGAACACCTGACAAATGATTTTCATAATTTCCCCGGTCTGTTTTGATGGCTTTGGAGTCGGGTTTTCCTTCTTCATATATTTCCCAAAGACGGTCTAAGTTCATTTTCCCTGCCTTTTCCATAGTCAAGGCTATCTCTTTTTCCCGCTTTTCCCGGTTAGGGGAATCTTTTTTGTTTATCCGTGATGATCGTAACTGGTTTGCGCGCGCGGCACTCATATCATCCGCGCTTTGATAACCGGCTTTTTCTTCTATCAACTTTGTTGTCCCTTTTAGCCGGTAGTGTATGTAATAGACGCGCTCTGTTTTTCCCGCCTTTTCAAATTCGATGAAATAGACACCCGGATATTTGGTTTTTTGTCTTTCTTGCCGTGGCATTTTTTGAACTCCCCCGTAGCTTCTTTATTTTCCCCAACATAAGTTTATGGTGAAAGCTGGAAACCATTTTTCCCCAACATTCTCCCCAACATGGTCAAGAAATATACAATTATTTAAAAGTAAGTCAAGGTAAAAGATATAGCATTAATATCATTTATACTTATTACATTAAGTGATTTAAAAGTAAAAAAAGGTAAATAAAGAAAAAAGGCAATTTTTCGGCCTCTCACGCCGGAAACCGGGGTTCAAGTCCCCGTGGGACTACCAATAATTACAAATGCTTAAGAACAACAACCTTCGCTTTTAACCTCCGGACACAAGTCCGGACACAAATTGCCCTCAGAGTGGCACCTCTGGGGTTTTTTTTATGGAACACTTGCCTTTTTAAACTCGATCACCTGAGCTGGACCTTTCAAACCTTTCTCCAGCGCTCCCCTTGTTTCTTCCAAACCGAAACTGTGGATATACCGAGCTGTGGTATTAGGATTTTTATGCCTGAGTATCGTCTGGATAATTGCCAACGGATAACCTTTTTTATACAGGATTGACACTGTCAGATGTCTGATTTCATGAAACCGAAAGGTTTGACCTTTGCCTTTTCGCACAGACGCGCCATCAGATGCTGACGGTGAAGAAACGGTTTGCCGTAATACTCCTCACAAAAAGGTGTTTCATCAAGGCAAACAAACACGTGCTCTTTATTATCAGTCTTTTGTTTCAGCCTTTCTTCACTCCATTGAAGCAAAGCGTACCGAAAATCCGAAGTCATCGGCAGCCAGTCAAATTCCTTATGTCCGCCTTCACGCTTCTGTGTCCAAAGGCAGATTTGGTTGTTTAGAAAATCAAGATCCGGCAATTTGATGCGAAATACTTCCGATCGTCTTGCCTCCAGATGAAGAAATGCCAGGAGCATAACCTTGTCCTGACCGACTGCCTGATCGTAAACCTTCCAGAAGTCATCTTCAGGTGGAACATATCTCGGTCTCCGCTCTTCCGAGAATTTTTTAACCGCCAGGAAAGGATTGACTCCTTTCGGCCAGCCCTCCATGTTGTCGAATCCCCATCTCCATGCAGTAGCGAGATTCTTCCTTTCCTTATTGGCAGCGTAACCTGACCTTTCTTTTACCTGTTTGAGCAGAAAGTTCCGGCAGATCGTAATTGTGAGATCATCAACCGGAAAATCACGTTGAAGCCCTGTATCCTCATAAAACTTGGCAAATGCCGCCTTCTTTTCTTTGAATGTTTTACCGACAAACCGGTTTTCGGCTTCCGTCAGATATTCATTGGACCATTGACCGATTGCCAAAGATTCCGAATTTATCCGGGATAACTGCCTCTCCAGTTCCTTTTTTGCTTCTTTTTCCCAGATGAGCGCCGCCTGATACGACTTTTTGCTCTCGTCCGGAAACAGTTTTTGCAGCGTCTGGCCCTGAACCGTCACGCTTGCCCTGTACCTCCACATGCCTCTTTTCAAAACCTTGCTCGGCATTGAGAACCTCCATTATTCTGTTTTCAAAGAACCGCCAGGTACCGGGTGTGACTTCCACACCACCCCAGCGCGCAGCATACTTGATGACCGTACGGCGGTCAAGGTTGAGAAACTTGCCCAGTTCCTGAGCCGTGATCGCGCGTCCAAGAATGTTTTGCATATCCGTACCTGTCATTTCTGCGGTTCCTCATGACGTTTCCTTAACTGTTCCTGCAACGGCTAAGAACTGTTCTTCTCATCCCTTTTTGTTACAACGCCCGGGGTTTTCAAAAAAATCTTCCATCAGCCTTTCTTCAAGAGCCCGGATCTCTTCGGCGGGAATCCGGATGCAGTCGGAGAGCCGGATCGCCCTGATCTCCCCCTTGTCCACCAGGCGGTAAATTGTCCGGTCGCAAACGGAGAAATATCGGTCCACCTCATCGACCCGGTAATACTTTTTTGCAAGCTGCGTTGACATACTAATGGAATCAATCACTTTTTCTTTTTCTGTCCAAATTCCGATTTTTTGCCGCCCCTGACTCACGATTTAACGGGGTTAAACTGCCGGGACGAAGGTTTACCTGCCCCAAATTTTTTTATGTCGTTCACCAAGGACTTCACTCCTAAATTTTTCACTTCGCCAAGGACTTCAGCGTATTTTTGAAACAGGGTCGGACCCCTGTTTTCCACTTCGCCAAAATTTCATCCCCTCGGCCTTTTTCCTGCGCTCGATTTTTTCCTCGTCGGAAAGTTCTCTTTTCCGGGGATGCTTTTTCATCCACTCCTGAAGTTGCGGTTTTTCCTCTTTGTCGGGATCGAGCCCCCGGATGCCTGTCTTCAGAATGCAATCTCTGTTGAGCATCTCCATGGTGAAGCATCCCTCTACATTCGCCTTGATGAGTTTGCGCTGCACCTGTATCCAGGACAGGTTCCCGTAAATGCGGGAACGGCAGATCTCTTCTCCCGGGTACCAGATGCCTTTGAAGCAGGCTGTCTCCAGAGGACAGAAAGGTGCTTCGCAGAGCGTGTAGAACTTGCAGGCCTGCTGATCTGTCAAATCATCCTTTTCTTTTCCCCATGGATGGCAAAACCGGCAGGTCATAAAACCTCCCTGATCGTGATGGTCGTTTCATT
>CAYOPU010000174.1:0-4770 GCA_964405915.1 uncultured Smithella sp.
AGATGAATTTTTATTTGCCGGAACGAAAGACGCTGTGCGTTGCCGAAATAGCCTCTCCGACGCTTCATAATCTGCTGACGCCCCGCGGCGCCTTGGTGCGTGACGGACAGGCCTGGTATCGTGCCATCAATGAAACGCTTGATCTGTTCGGCGATCAGGTGGACGTGCTATTTACCACCCACCTGTGGCCGCGCTTTGGCAATGAAAAGATCAGGAAGTATCTCATCGGGCAGCGCGATTTGTACAAGTATATTCATGATCAGACAGTGCGCCTGATGAACCAGGGATACACCATGACCGAGTGCGCCGAAATGGTCCGGCTTCCGCAAAGCCTGGCCGGGGAATGGTACAACCGCAACTTTTACGGGACGGTTAATTTCAATGTGAAAGCCGTTTATCAGAGATACCTCGGATGGTTTGACGCAAATCCCGCGCATCTTCACCCGCTTCCTCCCGAAGAAGCGGGCCGGAAATACGTGGAATTCATGGGCGGATCGGCAGCCGTTCTGACAAAAGCGAAAGAAGCCATGAGCAGGGGAGAGTACCGCTGGGTGGCCGAGGTCGTGAATCACGTGATTTTTGCCGAACCGGAAAACCGCGAGGCCTGCGAACTGCAAGCCGACGTGCTCACGCAACTGGGTTACCAGTCTGAATCTCCCGTGTGGCGGAATTTTTATCTGACGGGCGCCCAGGAGCTGCGCAAAGGCGTTGACAAAAATGCTCCCGTGCAGGAAATGAGTCCGGACATCGTCCGGGGGATTCCCATGGGACAGTTTTTTGATCTGATGGCGGTTCGCCTCAATCCCGAGAAAGCGGCGGATAAACGGATCAGGGTCAACTGGGTGCTGACCGACACCAACGAGGTTTACACATTGACGCTGGCCAACAGCGTGTTGAACTATCAACGGGGACGCAAAGCCGCTGATGCGGATGCGACCGTATCGCTGACCCGGGAGGTTTTTGATTCGATTATCGCCAGGCAGGCCACTTTTGTCGGCCGGATTCTGGCCGGGGATATTAAGATTGAGGGCGGGAAACTGAAGTTTCTGGGCATGATGTCCTGTCTGGAGGATTTTGATCCCTGGTTCAATATTGTGACGCCATGACGCATAAAGCCGAAATACGCTGCGAAGAAATATATCCGCATATACACCGAATCATCCTTCCTCTTCCCGGCAGGCAGCCGGGGCCGGTGAACGCCTATCTTTTTACGGGAGCACAAACGATGCTGCTCGATACCGGCACAAGCAGGACGGCGCGTTGTCTGGAGGAATCCCTCAAACAAATTGGCATCGGTTTTCCCGATATCGATCGGATCATCCTGACGCACGGCCACATCGATCATTACGGCGCCGCGCGGTGCGTTGTCAGACGATCATCGGGACGCGCGGTGGTGTCTGCTCATTGGGAAGACCGACCGGTGATCGAAAACGGCACGGAAATTTCCAACAGACAATTTTCGAAGTTTTACCGGCTCATGGGCGTGCCGCTGGTTTTCGAGCTTTTGTTCTATGGCGTCGGACTGGTATTTTCATCGCTTGCGGAAAACTGCCGGGTTGATTTGCGCCTGACGGATGGGGATAAGATTCAGGCGGGTAGCTATGAAGCAACCATCATCTCGACACCGGGGCATACCCGGGGATCCATCTGCCTTTACCTGGAAAAAGAAGGAATTCTTTTTTCCGGCGACCATATCCTCGGACATATCACGCCCAATGCCTTTGTTATGCTGGAACCCGATTTTGACATGCCCCGGAGGATGAGCCAGGTGGAGTTCTACGACTCCCTGCGGAAAATCGAGTCGCTTGCTCCGCGGATTGTTTACCCCGCTCACGGCAATCCCATCACCGACCTGCCAAAGACAGCCGCGATGTACAGGGAGCAGTTCTCACAACGGCGGGGAAAAATACTCGCCATTCTGAAAAAAGGCGAATCAACGGTTTACCGGATTGCCCGCAATCTTTTTCCGGAGCTTAGCGGCAAACGTCTGCCGCTGGAAATATTTCTGGCGGTATCGGAGGTTTTCACACATCTTCAGGCGCTGGAAAAAGACGGCATGGTTGTGCCGCACGTCAGGAGCGGCACACAACACTATTCGTTGAAAAGTCAAGACTAAAAATTCGATTCCATATTTTCCCGGCATCCTTCTGCGTTTCCAGGGGTTTTCTCGATATGACTAACGCCACGCGTGAGTCATGTTAAAAATCGCTTCAGATAGAACCGGCGCAGTTTTATTTCGGGACGGGAAGTTCAAAAGTCCCTCTGGGCTGTCGGGTCAAGTGCGGGTCGGGGGCATTTATAAACTCATGTCTTTTACCGGGGCTCGGAACCACAGACTTTTGTTGCTGTGTTGCAGATGGGTACAGATGACGTGGATAACCTGCTTCAAAAACTTGATCTGAATTTCAGGCGGAAGATTATTCAGATGGTCTGCCCTGAATGCCATCAGCATGCAATCGGTTACCGCTTCTACGCTGGCCGTCCGCACGGTTCCTATTAATCCGAATTCACCGAACATATCGCCGGACTTCAATTTGCCCAGTACTTTGCAGCCCAGGATGATTTCCACCTGCCCCTGCGCCAGGATATACATGTAATTGTCGGAATCACCTTTTGTAATAATGCGCTTGCCGGTGGGGACTTTGAACCATTCGCCGATCTCCATCAGCTTGTTAAACTCATCAGGCGTAAAGGCATTGAAGAAACCTATTCCTTTAATCAGGTTGGCAATTTCTGCTGGTCCAAATTCAGCTTGATCGTTCATTTAATCTCAGCCTCCGTGATAAGACCTTCCTTATCGTGATGGGCAGTATAGGGAAAGGGGCCTCGTGTGTCAAGGAAATCATGACCTGTGAAGGTGGATACGCCGGTTAAAATAAATGAGGAAAAAGCGGGAAGAAACATGGATGGGGTTTCCCATGTTATACAAGCTGATAGCCTTTATGTCTGAATAAATTCAGGCAGACGCGAGCTACCGCGGCATCGTAGCGGATTCCCTTTGAAATATCTGGACATTTTAGACGAAGAAACCGGATTGCCCGGGCGGTCCGAATGATGACATTTTTTGTGGATGCCACATCTCAGGAGGGGCGCATCGATCATTGCACGAGCAACGAGCATATTTTTCTTGACAAGTCTGCCAGAATTATTTAATCACTACTAAAGCGATAGTGAAGGTAGTGTATATAACGGGAGATTGATATGAAACTTTCCACAAGAACGAGATACGGAGTCAGGCTGATGGTGGCGCTGGCGGAAAATTACGGCAAAACTTCCGTATTCCTTAAAGATATTGCCAAAGGGGAAGATATTTCCGAAAAGTACCTGAGTTTAATCATCATTCCTCTTCGGGGCGTTGGTCTGGTGAACTCCATCCGGGGGGCGCATGGAGGGTACAATCTTGCCAAAGCGCCTTCTCAAATCACTTTAAAGGAAATTGTGGATGTTCTGGAAGGAGACTGCTCGCTTGTAGATTGTGTGAAGAATCCTTCGTCCTGTTCAAGAGTGCCCATATGCGCAAGTCACGACATCTGGGCAACGATCGGCGATAAAATTTCTGAAACCTTAAGCTCGATTACCCTCGATACGCTTGTGAAAATGAATCAGGAAAAAGCGGGAAATACAATGATGCAGGATATTTGAAAAGGGAAACCCATGACGAAGAAAGTTTTAGTGGCAATGAGCGGCGGTGTTGATTCATCCGTTGCGGCCATGCTGCTCAAGAATGAAGGATATGATGTTTCCGGCGTCACCATGTGTTTAGGGATTGCCGCACAGGGAGACGATGCGAGATGCTGCGGCGCCGACGCGATTGACGACGCGAAAAGGGTCTGTGACCGGCTCGGTATTCCTCACTATGTTTTTGATTACGCGGCCGAGCTTGAAGATAAGGTGATTGCTAAATTTGTCAGCGAGTACAGGATCGGAAGGACGCCCAATCCCTGCGTCGAATGCAACCGCCACCTGAAATTCGGGAGCCTTCTGGAAAAAGCGAAGGGGCTTGGCTTCGATTTTCTGGCGACCGGTCATTATGCGACTATTGAAAAAAATGAAGAGGGGTATTGCCTATCGAGGGCGAAGGACAAAAAGAAGGATCAGACATATTTTCTCTACGCCATGCCTTATGCGGGGTTGGGGAACGTCCTGTTTCCTCTTGCTTCTCTGACCAAGGACGAGGTGAGGGACGAGGCGAAAAAAAAATCCCTGCCTGTTGCGGAAAAGCAGGAGAGCCAGGATATCTGTTTTGTCACGCAGAAAAACTATCAGCTGTTTCTTATGGACCGGGGGCAGGAAATTAAGCCGGGGCTCATTGTCGATAGGCAGGGAAAGATTCTGGGCAGTCATCGGGGCATTATCTTTTATACCATTGGCCAGCGGGGAGGGCTGGGGATCAGCCACAAAACACCGTTGTATGTTGTATCCATTGATCCCGATAAAAACCGGATTGTTGTTGGCGAAAAGAAAGATCTCATGGCGAAGGGACTTTCCGCGGGAAACATCAACAGGCTTGTCCAATCCTGGCCCGGGCAAGTCTATGCCAAGATCAGATACCGGAAAAAAGAAGCACTCTGCGAGGTAACAGCCGAAAACGACCGGCTGAAAGTCATCTTTTCTGATGAACAGGAAGCCATTACGCCAGGTCAGTCTGTGGTTTTTTATGATCACGATCGTGTTCTGGGGGGTGGCGAAATAGAAGAGGTATTGTATGGAACTTGTTGAAAAAATTAACCGGTTAAAAAAAGAGAAAAATGCCGTCATTCTGGCGCACAA
>CAYOPU010000175.1:0-4747 GCA_964405915.1 uncultured Smithella sp.
CTGATTGTTATCGATTTTTAAAAGACTTGTCCGGCTGCAAAGATTTCCGGAAAAAAGGAATATTCTACCCGTCTTCCCCTTTCAGAAGTACATCCCGAAGATTATAGCTGATTTTTTCAATCTCTTCCTCTTTGCGCGCATCTTTCACGGATAAGGACACGATATCTCTAAATTGTTTGCCGGCAGCATTCTCCTTGGACAAAGAAGATGAAATTTTAATTTTGCTTTGCCTGGTATATGCATTCAGGACATTATTAATTTGATAAGGTCTAACGGCCATATTTCGCCCTTTGATTAAATTTTACCGTTTTTTTAATCGGCAATATGGATTAAAACTTAAGGAAAATATGACCCTGATCATTCAAACTATTGTTATAAATAAATATTATTTTCTCTTTAAAGAAGCCCGACGGCTATAAAAAATTCAGTATGGTCATTTCTCCAATTTTAGAAGCCATATTATAAGAAGCCTGCAAGGAAACCTGCTTCATCTGGTAAGACATAATCAGCTCCGCAAGATTCGCTTCTTCTGTTTCCGATAATTTATTGCTGATCTCTAGATTAAACGAATCGTTGTTTTTACCGATCATTTCCAGAGAACTCAACTTGGCGGAAGCCTCAGATGAATAGCTATACAATTGAACCCTGGAATTTGCCAGATTATCCACCTGAGCAGCAATCAATTGAACTGCGGCTTCCTGTTCCGACTCGGGAAGGCGCAAAGCGTAATTGAGCGCATTCAAGGTGGATAACAAATCAACGGAACCGGACCCATTGAAAGTAGTAGTCATTTTACTGACACCAGAGGCAAGAGAAAGACTGATGGTATCATCCTGATTCCAGCTTCCTGTTAAACTGACGGCAATATCCGATGTTGAAGCACCATTATTGATACGAACGGTGATAGAATCAGATGTCGGTGTTCCCACAATCGTCGCGGATGTCAGTTTTGAACTAAAACCGGTAATCGTCCAGTCAGCTGCCGTAGCACCTCTTTTCAACTCAATAGATTCGCTTAAAGTGGAAGCCACTTCACCGAAATCCAGCGAGCTACCGACTGGGTTTGTGACATTGAGACTCATCGCCATTCTGCTTGCACCCGATGTATTGTCTGTAAGCGTAATTCTTCCCGCCGCATCCAGCGAAACCGAAGCCGTTGCACCAAATGCCGTTTGTATTGAGGCCAATAAATCACCCACTGTCTGAGTCGCCACATCCGTAATGGCAAACTCAGTTGGACCGACCGTATTCCCTTGATGATTCAGGCCTGTAATTTCAATCCGGGTACCATTCTGTACATTTGCTCCATCAATGGCATTCCAAAGGGTTCCGGCCGTAATTGCCGTCCCCCCTGCCTTATTTGCCTCACTTCCTTTCAGAACGACCGCGCCAGAGAAATCGGCAAAAGCAAATTGTCCGGTAAACGCTTTTGCGCCGCTGATGTTATATTCCATTTTGTAATTCTTGCTGATCAATGTCTCCAGTGGATTGTTATCTCCCTGATAGTAACCAGAAGCATATGCCTTCACCTCAAAAGAATCATTGGCAGCTATTTGCGTACCAGCTGTAAAGTCCAGAGAAACTCCATCTCCCAGTGTAATGGTAACAGGAGCTGAAAGATTGGCTGTCCCGGTCGCTGACCAGGTTTTCCCCCCATCCGATGAAACGGCATAATTGGCTGCCGTAACTGTTCCTCCCGTAATTTTTAGTACATAAGTTTTATTTTCCGTGCCGCCATATGTGCCACCAGACGTGACCGTGCCGTCAAATGTATTGGTCACAGCTGCGAAAGCCGCACTCACTGATGCAGATGAGTAAGATGTGGAAAAAGGTTGAACATTTGTTGCCGATCCGCTGAACAGATAATTGTCCCCATTTTGCGCATTCAGCAGAGAAATCACTTCATCAATGTTAGTACCCATTAAGCTTGCAGATGTCGAGCGTGTTTCATATGATGCCAGGGAGCCGGATTCCGAATCAGCAATGCTTTTTGCCTGATTTACAATGTCGATTAAACCGGTTAGATTGGTGTTAGACAGGCTCAACCAAACATCGGCATCTCCGATATTATTCTGGTAATGCTCCATGGATGATTGGATAGTCCGATAATCAAGAATATCGCTTGTGCCTGTGGGATTATCAGACGGGCGATTGATGATTTTCTGCGTGGCCAGCTGTTCTGTCAGTTTGGCGGATTCGCGCTGATTGGCAGCCATCCCCTGAATAATCATATTATATTTTAGTGTATCCGTAACCCGGCCGATCATATCGTTCACCTCGTCTTAATCTTACTGGACCAAATTCATTAATATGTTCATCATCTCATTGACGGTTGTCGTCAATTTCCCCGCTGCGTTATAAGCCATCTGATATTTGATCAGGTTCATCATTTCTTCATCCAAAGAAACGCCGGAGAACTGCTCTCTCTGATCCATTTGTTGAGTTAGAATGGCCTTTGAAGCGGTAAGCGATTGCGTGGCGCTTTGGAGGTCTCTTCCCATTCCTGCGATAAAAGAATTAAAATATCCATCGATGCCGACTGTACTGTCCGCCTTTTTCAAACTGAAGGACACGGTATCTCCATTATTCCAGTTTCCGGATAGCCTCAACGTAATATCGGCTGTGTCATTTCCATTGAGACTGAGCGTCACGGTGCTGTCGCTTGATGATAAAACTCTTATATTACTGTATCCGCCATTTCCCGCTCCGGTCACAGCCCAACTGTCGGCAGTTGCCCCACGTCCAATCTGGATGGCAGCCGTTGAGTCCTTATAAGCCTGCCCGATATTGTTGATCTGGCCGCTGACGCCGTTTCCCGGCACCGATGTTGCGTAATTGCCAAGTGTCGCATACATTTGATCATTTCTGATCATAGCCAAGGCAATCGCATTATTACCATCGGCATTGACCGTGGCAGATGCGGCAATTTTTCTGGAATCCTGCGTAATTTCCTCAGTAACACTCATCTGCCTTGCATCTGTAGCTGCATTGAAAAACAGACTGCCCGGATTGCCATCCTGATCGTAACCGTTGCCATGAATTTCATTCACTTTATTAATGATGCTGGCTGCTGTTTGATCAAGTGAATCCAGATAGGATGAAAGCAAACGGTCACGCGTATCCAACAAACCGTAAAGCATTCCTCCACTAATCTGTTGATTGATAGATTCGGACGAATTGGCTTTAAAAGCAATATCATACAAATTATCGTTGGACGAATTTCTCTGTACTTGCAGTTCCCACACATTGGAACCTTCAACCAACGCTTTTCCGTCGGCAGGCAAATAAAGATATAAAGATCCGTCATCTTTCTCGATATAGTTAATACTTATTAACTTACTGATCTCACTTAGCAAATTCCCCCTGGCATCCCTCAGGGTCGATGCGTTGCCCCCTAAGCTTTCCATGTCAGAAATACTCTTATTGTAAGACGCCATTTCCTTTAAATAACCGTTTAGTGTCGAGACCGTCTCCGCCACCCGGTCGTCTGCCGAAAACTGAATGTTTGTCAACGCTTCCGAACGCTGATTGAAAAGATACGCCAGATTCGTTCCCGCAGTCACAACAAGGTCTCTTCTAGCCTTGTCCGATGGGTCCGTGGCAAGATTGCCCCACGCGTTGAAAAACGCGTTCATCGCATCATTAATTCCACCTTCAACATTTTCGTTTAAAACTGATTCCACTCGCTGCAGCAAATCCTGTTGAGCGGTGTAGCTTTCAACAGAAGATTGCTTTTCAACAATTTCATATTCCAAATATCGATCATAGACTCTTTCGACATCGGCAATCTTTACTCCGGCCTGATCCCGCGTTGAAACAACATCAATGGCGCCAGTCGTTTGAAAAACAGGTTTCAACCGGGTGTAGCCGGTTGTATTGACATTGGCAATATTGGCGCCGGTGACATTAATGGCTGTCAGGTTACTGCGCAGCGCTTCTCTTGCCGTAAAAAGAGATGAACTTATTCCTCCGGCCATCTTCTATCCCTCCGCATGCAGCAATCTACCACTGTTCCGGTTTTCGCCAATTGCGCCGTTACCAAGATAGACGCCTGAACGATTCATTAAAGAAGACATAAAATTAAGAGACCCTTTGATATTATTAATTGAAGTATTTAATAAATATCGATTTTCTTCATTACTTCGTGTAATGTCCCGTGCCAAAATCATAAGCGCCGCTTTCAATTTTTCAATAGTCTCCGCCCTCTCATGTCCTGCAAACTCAACCAGTGCTGATAACTTGATTCTTCTTTCATCCAGATTCAAATAACGCGCAATTTTTTTTAAAACATTATAGCGTGCTTCTTCCAGAATTCTGGTTTTCAGAATAATATTTTCCTTTTGGGAGTTGTTCTCATTGATCTGCTCAAGAGAGCCGGATTTCACGATCACACTTTTTTCAGCCGCCAGAAAATCCTTTAACTCCTGATACATCGTAAGTTCCCTGCCCAGAATATCAATCAGGGAGGCAAACAACTCCTCAATGGCGGCGTCTTCCAAACAGTTGGTCACGGTATTGCTATGATTCAACATTTCAACATCCTTCTTTCATTTATGGTTTGCGCAATAAACGTCGTTTGATGAAAATGGATGGCTGACCGAAAAAGACATTTTTGACCTTTTCCTGTCCACCGCGGAGGCAGAGGTATTACCGATGGGACTTTCTTGAAAGAAAGGCTCTTACCCGAAGTTTCGGGATTTGCTAGGCAAACAGATCAAGAAGCGATTCTCCCACCATCTTATTGGCA
>CAYOPU010000176.1:0-4743 GCA_964405915.1 uncultured Smithella sp.
TTCCAACCGTTGGCGCTCAGATTTATTTCCACAACATTACGAAATTTTTCCGTTGAAAGGACAACATGGGCTTCGGCGGGCACATCCAGATATTTCTTCAGTTTGACAATTCGTTCCTCAACATAGGTTTTTTGCCAGTCTTCACCTTCGCTCGTTCTGAAAGTCACGGAAACATTCATTATTTTTCCTCCCTGATTAAATTTGGCAGCCCGATGCCCCGAAAGGCACCCTTAAACTACCGGCAACAAAGGTCAGTCCTATAGTGGCGACTAAACCAAAAGTCAACCGGAATTTTCACTCTCTGCACTTATCACATCGCCATTTCAAGGTGCTGACTTTAAAAATATTTCTTTCTCTTGGACGACGGCAGTATTCCGGTCATTTCCCGATATTTGGCCACCGTCCGCCTGGCGATATTAATATTCCTTGCCTTCAGCAATTTAACAATTTCACAATCACTGTAGGGTTTTTTTGGATCTTCCTTGGCAATCAGATGCTTGATATCTTCTTTAACGCTTTTCGAGGCAATATTTTCACCGGACGTTCTGGCGATGGAACTGCCGAAAAAATACTTCATCTCAAAGATGCCGCGATGAGAATGCATGTATTTATTCGTTACAACACGGCTGATGGTCGATTCATGCATTTCCACATCATCGGCAATATTTCTCAAAACCAGCGGTTTTAAATAATCGATGCCCCTGTCAAAAAAATCCCTCTGATGCTTCACAATGCTTTCCGCAACTTTATAGATTGTTTTCTGCCGCTGCTGAATGCTTTTAATCAGCCACGTAGCCGACTGAACCTTGTCCCGAATGTATTTTTTGCCATTTTCCTCCTCGGCATGATCCCGTCCGCCGATTCCGGCCATGATTTCACGGTAGAAATTACTGATCCGCAGACGCGGCAAACCGTCATCATTCAGAATAATTTTATAATCATCGCCTGCTTTGACAACATAGACATCCGGAATGATCGGTTGCACATTTTCTTCCGAATACATCGCTCCCGGTTTGGGATCCATTTTACCGATTAAGAGAACGGCAATTTCCACATCACGCAGGGGCGCCTTTAATTTTCGCGCGATATGAACATAATTTTTCAGTTCCAGATCCTTGAGGTGCTCGCGGATGATGATTTCCAAAAGGGGATCTTCCTTGTTCAACAGTCGGGCCTGAATGAGCAGGCATTCCTGAAGATTCCGTGCGGCCACGCCGGGCGGATCAAACTCCTGTACTTTTTTTAAAACATTTTCCACGCAGTCTTCCGTGACATTTTCCAGTTGAGCGATCTCCGTCAGGGTTGCACAAAGATAACCGTTCTGATCCAGGTTTCCGACAATCTGGGAACCGACGCGCATCTCGTCTTCCGTAAAAGGCGACAGTTTCATTTGCCACATCAGGTGTTCGACAAGCGATGGACTTTCCGTCACAAAATTATCCAGCGTCGGCGCATCTCCGTCAGCCCGGTCATAAGAAACGCCTACCGGGCCGTAATCTTCCAGATAATTGTTCCAGTCAAACTCCTCGCGGCCGTCGCCTTCGCCGGTCACTTCCGCAGTATGCTCCGGGATTTTGTTTTCTTCCTTTTCAATAGACTGAACATCGTCTTCAACTTCAGCGCGCAATTCTTCCGCGCCGGCCTCTTCCGGCGCCACCTCCTCCAGCAGCGGATTTTCTTCCATCTCCTGGTTAATCGTCTCCACCAGCTCCTGCCGTGACAAGATCAGAAGCTTAATCGCCTGCTGCAACTGCGGCGTCATAATCAGTTGCTGGGATAGTTTTAAGTTCTGTTTTAATTCAAAAGCCATAATCGACTGTCACATATCCGTCAGGTGCTATAAGCAGAAATCTTCGCCAAAATAAAATTTTCTGGCCAGTTCACTTTTTGCGATAACTTCCGGTTCCCCATGAACCAGAATCGCTCCTTCATTAACAATATAAGCGCGGTCACAACAGCAGAGTGTTTCACGAACATTATGATCGGAAATAATAATTCCAATCCCTTTATTTTTCAATTTTTCAATGATCTTCTGAATATCGGCCACCGCCAGCGGATCAATGCCCGCAAAAGGTTCATCCAGCAAAATGTACTTGGGAGACGTCACCAGCGCCCGGGTGATTTCCACTCTTCTTCTTTCGCCGCCGGACAGGGAATAGGCATAGTTTTTAGCCAGAGCAGTGAGATCCAGTTCAGCCAGAAGCTCTTTGAGCCTTTCTCCTCTTTCATGGTCGTTTATATCAAGTGTTTCCAGAATAGCCAATATATTTTCTTCAACGGTCAGTTTGCGGAAGATAGACGGCTCCTGGGGCAGATAATTCAAGCCTTTTCGCGCCCGCTGATACATCGGATATTTGCTGATCTCTTCGCCATCCAGAAATATTTCTCCCCCGTCCGGCTTGATCAGACCGACAATCATATAAAAAGTCGTCGTTTTTCCGGCGCCGTTCGGTCCCAGAAGCCCGACCACTTCGCCAGGCTTTATTTCCAGATTAATCCGGTTGACTACTTTTCTTTTATGATAAATTTTAATCAGTTCTTTTGCCGATAAATGACTCATATGCTATCCGAAGAAGGCTGTCAGCCAATCCGTTCCCGTTCTTTAATTTTTACCCCTAGGCATAATGATCGCCGTAACCCTCCCTGCATTTTCCGTCTCACAGGGTTCCACTTTGCCGCGGTTTTCATTGATATAAAAGATCACTCTACACCCTTTGATCACATTGTTGCCTTCCCTTAAGACGGGATTCCCGGACAGCACAATTCGTTCATCTTCCCCGTAATAAACGGCGGCGCTGCCTGTGGCGGAAACCTCTTTCTGTGTAATAACAACATTCCCCTTCGCTTCGATTTTTTCAAGATCCCCCGCCGTCTCGACGTCCTGTTTTGCGGTTTTTCCTTTTTTATCGTTCGCTTGTTTATAGTAAATATACAAGTGATCCGTTTTCATTTTGACATCACCTTTCGTCGCCACGGCATTGCCTGAAAAAGTAATCATCTTTTTTTCATTAAAGGCCTCCATCCGGTCAGAGACAATCTCAATCGGTTCGTTCCTGTTCAACAACATATTCTTCTTATCCAAACCGGCCTGCGCCCAGGCATGGACGCTGCAAATAAACAGCGCGCAGAAAACGACGAAACACATTTTTTTTGCAATCATGACATCTCTCACTTAATTTATTATGGCTTTCACGCCGGGGGAAAGCGTCAGCTCTCCGGCCTTGATAAAAATGACCAGCCCGCCCCCCTTGATTTTCATGCGTTTATTTTCCATCATGACGGGAGCGTCCGTGAAAATTTTTTGCCGGCTGTCTTCGTAGCGCAGATAATCCGTCATAAATTTGTCTCCCGTATCGGAGATAATCACCACATGCCCCCTGATTTCGAAGTTCTTTTTATCCGTGACCATCTCCCCTTTATCACCCGTCATGATAAATACCTTGCCTTTGTTCGTCGTTAATTTCAGATGAACCTGATCCAATAAGGCAAGATTCTTATCTTTTTGATATTGAGCGCTTTTCGCTTTCAGATCCCATTGGATATTATCCTGGCCGACCTCCGTATAAACAAAATCCTGAATGCGGATATCCACGTCATCAGGCAATATTTTCAGGACATTCGTTTTTTTTTCGCCAATCACTTTGACAAGGGCAAAGACAGCCGCGCCGATGCATACCAGGACAATCAATATGACTGCTAATATTTTATTTTTTTTATTCAATCTCATTGCTCCGCATCGGTTGCCATCAATACTTTTCAGTCATTTGTATTCTTTATAGCACTCACCATCGTCTCTGTAAAGCTATTCGGGCAATTCATTTCTGATAGTTTGACGAAGGCGACAGGAAAAGCCGACTGGTTTTGATTATGAGGACATGCGCAAACCGATAACACCGGAGACGATGAGGAAAAAAGATAAAACCCGCATCATGGCCAGGGAATCATTAAAGACCAGAACACCGATTAGAAACGTTCCCGCCGCGCCGATTCCGGTCCAAACCGCGTAAGCCGTACCGATGGGAATGTCTCTTTGCGCCAGCCATAGAAACAACCCGCTGAGCATCATGCACACCACGGCCATTGTAATGAAAAGAATGCGATGAGACGTCGTCTGAGACAGTTTGAAACCCAACGGCCATCCGATTTCCAGAAAACCGGCAATCAGCAGATAAATCCAGGCAAGTGTCATTTTTATTTTCCGCTGTGAACAGCTCTTTCTTTCCGTTTTCTAATCCAAAAGATCAAGAAAATCATATCGTACGGCGACTTCCGTCCAGAAGCCCCGGGCGATCAGCAGCATCTCGCAAACTTCCCTTACAGCGCCCTGCCCTCCCCGATGGACCGTGACGTAATCGGCACATTTTTTCACCAGTTCTAAAGCATCCGCCACGGCCACGGAGAAACCCGCCATCTTTAATACGGGAATATCGACAATATCATCCCCGATATAGGCAATCTCCTCCGGCGCCAGACTGTTTTTTTCAAGAATCAGCGGAAATATTTCCTTCTTGTTCAGCGCTCCCTGATACACCTCTGTTATTTTCAAATCACGAGCCCGATGTTCGACAACCGCCGACGTCCGACCCGTGAGAATCGCAACCCGAATACCGTGGCGCTGAATCATCACCAGACCATGACCGTCCCGGACATTAAAGTTTTTCATCTCGCGTCCATCGCTGTCCATGATAATATTGCCGTCGGTCATCACCCCGTCCACATCCAATATCAGCATCTTAATCTTTT
>CAYOPU010000177.1:0-4694 GCA_964405915.1 uncultured Smithella sp.
TGTTCAAAACCCAGAAATTTGATGATGCCCAGGTTGACCGACGGATGGAAGCGCAAACCACCTTTGAAAGGACCGATGGCGTTGTTGAACTGCACGCGGAATCCGCGGTTGACTTTCACATTACCCTTGTCATCCACCCAGGGTACGCGGAAGGTCATGGCTCTTTCCGGTTCGACGAGCCGCTCATAGATATTGGCTTTGACGAATTCCGGATGCTTTTTAACGGTAGGCTCCAGCGTCTCCATCACTTCTTCCACGGCCTGATGAAATTCGGGCTGATCAGGATCGGTTTGCTTTACTTTTGCGATAACATCTTTAATAACGGACATAATTTACTCCTCTCTTTATAGAATTGCTTTATTATTGTGATCCTGTCCAATCCATGAAGGACAGGAAACTTACGGCTAATCACTAATATCACTAAGCGTTTCGTAATCCATCATGGTGGACATGGCCTTGTTGTCCACGTCAAACCCTGCTTCGTAAACCGCGGCAACCGGATTGAGACCGCCGACCAGAATCATCCCGATTTTGTTCATATCCACGTGGGTTTGGCACACAGGGTGTCCCGTGTTGCCGATGGATAAGACGCCGTGAATGCCGATTTTGGCAAAATCGCCGATAATAGTATCCACCAGAGAACGGCTGATCGCCGGGATTTCACGGAAGTTGGCCAGGATTTTTCCTTCGCCTTCTTTGGCAACTTGTCCGACGGAGGTCATCTTGCCGCGAATGAAAATTTCCGACGGATCGAGCGACGAACCGGCGTAATGAATCAGTTCGACAAAGCGCAGGGTTTCATTCTTGTGTATCTGGAGAATGCCGCCGAATTTGGAATCGATGGGAATGCCGTGTTTGAGCAAAACGCCGTTGATCACGATACTGCAAATCGTGGCCAGCCCCACTTTGCCTTGCGGCACAACAATATCGCCCAATGCGTTCCCGGCTTGGGCGATGGCCACACGAGAACTGACGGCGAGCTGTTTTGAAAAAACAGGTTTCATGATCTTGAGCGCCTGATTGAACTGCGCCTTCGGGAAAAACGAGATGTTGACCGGCACCAGACCGCGCTTCTTTTTGATGTCAAAGGTCGTCTTAAAGGAAAGCACGTCAATGCGGGAAATGGAAAGCCCCATTTTATCCTGCACGCGGGCGTCGGATATTTCGCTTAGCCCCTGCTCGGTGATCACCCGACCGTCACGCCGACCGACCAGTTTTGTCAGTCCCCGCTCATCCATTATCTTCAGGTGATAACGAACCGTTCGTTCACTCAGCTGTACGTCGCGCTCGGCCATTTTCCTTGCGATGACACGCGCACCCAGTGATTCGGGGCTTTCGTGAAGGATCTTCAAAATCAGGAGAACTTTTCGTTCAATGTTTTCCGGCTTTAAAAGTTGCTTCATGAGTCTTCCATACGGCAATAGGTTGCCGTATTCCTACTTTTAAACCCTGTTTTTGTCAAATAAAAAATTTTAAATTTTCATATTTTCCAGACAGAATATTAATTTCATTGAATATTAATGAACGATCCGCCGCGTATTCCCGTGCCGTTGCGCAGGCAGGTTGGCGGCAATGGATCGTATGGAAGGTTACGATAACGGAAATTTATTACGGAAAATTTGAAGGTTTCGCGCCGCTTGAAAAACGACGCCGGGCATGGAAAACCTATTTGGTTTTTTCGCAGTCGATGCCCAGTTTGGCCATCTTATCGGTAAACGTATTGCGGTTGATGCCCAGATAAGCCGCCGCCGTGCTTTTGACGTAGCTGGATCGGCGCAGAGCGATTTTGAGCAGACCTTTTTCCACCATGGCCATGACCTCTTCGTGAAGTTTGCTCTTACCGCTGTCGGAAACGGCGAAGACGGTTGCCAGATCGACCAGTTTATTTTCCAGTATTTCTTCAACGACCGCGTGACATGTTTCCTGGACACCCATCGCCGCTGCCGGTTTATTCTGCTTTTTTTTCTGCATGATCACAAAAACTCCTGCGTTTGAATCCATCTTTAAAATTAATGCCACTCTTTTTCCAAACAATATTTTTGATGCTGTCCATCACGAACGAATATTACCATTTTATCAATTTGCTGATGATGATCGCGATAATCATCATCAGGGCAATCCATGTAACAACGATCAGAGACGTCCGTTCGACAGGCGCCTCCAGATAGTTTTTGACTTCCGCTTCCACTTTTTCATCTCCGAGCTTGTCCGTCAGATACCGGATCAGGTTTGTGTGATCCTGGAGAAGATTGGACAGGATATAAAACCCTTTGGTCGTGGTCAGAAGGAAGTAGGCCTTGTTGCGCATGACGACAACACCCATGTGGGTGATTTCCGCCCATGTGAAATTTTTTATGCGGAAAAATTTTTTCATGCGCAAACCATTTTCAGAAACCGCAAACTCCCGCTCCCATGCCTCAGCGGCGATGCCCAGCGTCATCACGCATAAAACCGCAATCAGAATCTGTTCCCAGCGTTGTCCGCTGAAAAAACTCAGTCCCAGAAGCGCAAATAAAAGCACAACCGCCGTAATGAAAGGAACCATAAAGGCTTTTTTAATTTTATAAACCTGACTCACGCATGTTCTCCGGATGATTCCGATGCTTGTCTGATGAAGTCGCCGCTTTTTCCGCCGCTTTTTTTCAGAAGCAAGATATCGCCGAGGATCATTTCCTTATCCACGGCTTTGCACATGTCATAGATGGTCAGCGCGGCGACACTTACCGCTGTCAGTGCTTCCATTTCCACGCCGGTCGGTCCGATAGTCCGGACCACGGATTCAATGATCACCTGCGAATGATCGCCGTCCATGACAAATGCGATGTCAATTCCGGTCAGTTCCAGCGGATGACATAAGGGAATAAGATGGCCGGTTTTTTTTGCCGCCATAATACCCGCGATTTTGGCGGTGGTCAGCACGTTCCCCTTCGCCATCCGGCCTTCTTCAATCAAGGCGAGCGTACTGCTCTTCATTCGCACCCGGCCTTGCGCCACGGCTGTGCGGATGGTGTTGTTTTTGTTTGTAACGTCCACCATTTGAATGTGGCCTGCATCATTAATGTGGGATAACTTTTTCATGGCGGCTATTGATTTAAGTACGCTTGAAATTCTATCGGTCTCAACAATTCGATGAGACCCTAGCACAGCGTCTTTCATGAGTCAAGAAAGTCAAAAATATTTTTTAGTAAATTAAAAACTTGATATAAATGCGTTGATTAGCTAGTACGTTCCTCCATAAATGCTTCCCTGGAGAAAAAAATGTTCATCAAAGTGTTCGGCATGAGCGTTATCGGTATGGAATCGTATCCCGTGTCGGTGGAGGTGGACGTTTCCCCCGGACTGCCGCAGTTTGCCACGGTCGGTCTGCCGGACGCCTCTGTGAAGGAAAGCCGGGACCGGATTAAGGCGGCCATCAAGAATTCCGGTTATTCTTTTCCGCGTGATCACGTCACGGTTAATCTGGCGCCTGCGGATGTTCGCAAGGAGGGAACAGGATTTGATTTGCCGATTGCGATTGGCATCCTGGCAGCGGAAGAATTAATTCAAGAAGCCGCGCTTGCGCGGTGTTTCTTTATCGGAGAATTGTCTCTGGACGGCAGCATCAAAGGCGTCCGGGGTGTTCTGCCCGCCGCCTTTAAGGCCAGGGAGCTGGGGTTCCAATCGGTTTTTGTGCCCGAAGCAAACGCGGCGGAAGCAGCCATGGTGGAAGGAATAAACGTTTATGGCGTCAAAACGCTTCCCGACGTTGTTGAGTTTTTGGCGGACAGGCAAACGATTTTGCCGCTTTCCCTGAATACGGCGAATCTTTTTCAGCAAAATCGCCGCTATGACATCGACTTTTCTGAAATTAAAGGCCAGAGGCAGGCGCTCAGGGCGCTGGAGATTGCAGCGGCTGGCGGCCATAATGTTCTGATGATCGGGCCGCCCGGTTCCGGCAAGAGCATGTTGGCCAAAAGGCTGCCGACGATCCTGCCCGATCTTGACTTTGAAGAGGCTATCGAAGTTACCAAAGTATTTTCCGTGGCCGGTCTTCTGAATTCAGGAGAGACGCTGATTGCCGTGCGGCCTTTCCGTTCCCCTCATCATACGATTTCCGATGTCGGACTGGTTGGCGGTGGACAGATGCCGCATCCCGGAGAAATCAGCCTCGCTCATCTGGGCGTGCTCTTTCTGGACGAACTGCCGGAATTTAAAAGAAACACGCTGGAAGCGCTTCGCCAGCCGCTGGAGGATGGAACCATCACGATTACCCGTTCTGCCGTGACCGCGGGATTTCCGGCAAAATTCATGCTGATAGCAGCCATGAATCCCTGTCCCTGCGGCTATTTTGGCGACCGAGTGCGAAGCTGTCGTTGTTCACCCCAGCAGATCCGTCAGTACCAGGCAAAAATCTCCGGCCCTCTGCTGGATCGTATCGATTTGCACATCGAAGTGCCGTCGATAAAATACCGGGCTTTAACGGGAACAGAAGAAGGCGAATCGTCCGCCGTGGTGAAGAGACGCGTCGATAGTGCACGGGATCGACAGAAACAACGCTTTGGAAGCGCAGGCGCCGTGACCAACGCCCGCATGACGGAAAAGCAGATCCGCTCTTTTTGTATGATCGATGAGGCATCGCATCAGTTGATGGAAATGGCCATTGAAAAACTGGGGCTTTCCGCGCGTGCCATGAACCGTATTCTGAAAGTATCCCG
>CAYOPU010000178.1:0-4618 GCA_964405915.1 uncultured Smithella sp.
CCCAGTTAAACGGCCGGAAAAGCGTGAATTCCAGTTGGCCGCGTGTGCCGTATCCGTAAATGACGCGATCCAGAAGCTGCTTGCAGCAGGAGTAAATCCAACGCTCTTTTTGTATCGGACCAACAACCAGATAGCTTTCGTCTTCCTTGAATTCCGGATCATTGCAGGCGCCATAGACTTCCGACGTGGAAGGAAAAACAACGCGCTTGTGATACTTGACGCATTGCTTGACGATCTGAATATTCATTTCAAAATCCAGATTGTAAACGCCGATCGGATCTTCCACATAAGCTTTCGGAGTAGCAATGGCGACAAGCGGCATAATGACATCACATTTTTTGATGTGATATTCGATCCATTCCTTGTTAATGGCAATATCGCCTTCCAGAAAATTGAAGCGCGGGTTATCCAGCGCCGCGCCAATCCTCTCCGTGCCTAAATCCATTCCGAATACCTGCCAGTCCGGTTTTTCTGCCAGTATTCTATTGACCAGATGATGTCCGATAAAACCATTTACGCCCAGTATCAATATTTTCATGTCAGTTTCATTACCTTTCCTTTTGTAAAATAGTCGATTATCTGTGCTTCCTTCATTCTTTTTCCCTGTATTTCTATATCCAAAAGCCTTATTGCATCCTTACCTGTTTTCACAAGCACAAGTTTATCGGATGTTTCAATATCACCCGGCTTGTTGCCCGAACCCGATGAAACAGGCTTTGCCCACCAGAGAATCATTTTTTCGCCATTTTCCAGCAGGGCATAGGCTCCCGGGTAGGGATCGGTCACAGCGCGCACCAGGTTGTAAATCTCACCCGCCGATTGCGTCCAGTCGATGCGTCCATCCTCCGGACGCCTGCCGCCATAATAACTGCCAAGAGCCGGATTTTGTACCCTGCGCGGGATTTGTCCGGTTTTGATCACCGGCAGCAAATCATTGAGCAAAAGGCCCGCCGCCTCACAAAGTTTATCATACAACCTCCGCGCCGTATCGTTGATATGAATGGCCACTTCTTTCTGCCCGACAATATCACCTGCGTCCGGCTTTTCAACCATAAAATGAAGGGTGACACCTGTTTTTTCTTCCCCTTTCACCAGCACCCAGTTGACCGGACACCGTCCGCGGTAGGCCGGCAGCAGCGATCCATGCAGATTCAAAGCGCCAAGTTTCGGAATCTCCAGAATTTTTTTGCATATCATTTTCCGGTAATAAAAAGAAAAGATGAGATCCGGGTAACTGGATGATATTTTATCAATCCACTCCCCGTCATTAACATTCGCGGGGGTATAACACGGAATGTCATGCTGCCGCGCCCAGTCTTTCACGGAGCCGAACCAGCAATTTTCCCCGGGATCGTCTTCATGGGTAAATATGGCAGGAATATCAAATCCGTGCCGGAGAAGAGCATCCAGCCCAGCCAAACCCATGTTATGATAGGCTAAAACGATTGTCTTCACCGGATATCACCGTCCTCTTTCGCTCCATAGATATGTTCAATCACAAATTCCGGCCGCTTGCGAACTTCTCGAAAAATTCTGCCGATGTACTCTCCAATGACTCCCAGGGCAAAAAACTGGAGCCCGACAAAGACGAATAAAATCGCAAACAGCGTAAAAATGCCTTCCGCTGCCCAGCGCGCGCCGTAAACCAGACGGGCGATGGCCAGAAAAGCACCGAAGCACAGCCCCAGAAAAGACATCAAAATACCGCCGTACATGATCAGTTTCATGGGTAAATCCGAAAAAGACGCCACCAGATCGAATTGAAGATTAATAAGCTTTCTCAAGGGGTAATTCGATTTGCCGCCAAACCGCTCTTCATGCGCCACTTCGATTTCCGTAACGCGCTTGGCAAAGACCGTCGCCAAAGCGGGAATAAAAGTTGCCTGTTCATGGCAGGCAATCATCCGCTCGACGACCGGGCGGCTGTAAGCGCGCAACATGCAGCCCCAGTCGCGCATACTGACACCGGTAATTTTTCGCGCGACCATATTGATAATTTTAGAGGGAAATATCCGCAGGAAAGAATCCTTGCGGCCTTTGCGAATGGAACCGACAACATCGTAATTCCCCTCCTCCATCACCCGAACCAGATTCGGTATTTCTTCCGGAGGATTCTGCAAGTCCGCATCCATCGTGATCACGATATCTCCGCTCAGGACGGAAAATCCCGCCATGATGGCCGCGTGCTGTCCGTAATTCCGGGTCAGCTCGACCACCTTTACAGAAGGATGGGATGCAAATTCCTTCAAAAGCGTCAGAGAGTTGTCCCGGCTGCCGTCATCAATCAAAATAATTTCAAAAGGCTTCCCCATGCCTTTCATAACCGGGATCAGTCTGCCCATCAAAGCCGCCAGGTTCGCTTCTTCATTATACACCGGTATGACCACAGAAATCCGCACTTTAGCCATTTCGCAATATCTCCTTGATTGCTGCGCAAACGTATTGAACGTCATCATCTCTCATATCAGGAAACAAAGGCAAAGATATTATTTTTTCCGCAGCGCGGTTGGTTTCCGGAAGCGACTTATTCCTCACATAATACTGCGTTTTTACATAGGATAATGTATGGGTCGGCGGAAAATGCAGACCATAACCGATGTTGCAAGAGGCCAGCTTTTTCATGAATTTATCGCGGGAATAATCGTTGATTTTTATGATAAACAAATGCCAGGCATGGACATGATCATACAAGGGCACTTTTGGCAAATCCAGACCGGGCAGTCCCTGAAGGCCATCCAGATACAGCCGCGCCAGTTCCTGACGGCGCGCATTCAAGGCTTTCCATCGGTCCAACTGGGCCAAACCCAGCGCCGCCAGCAGATCCGGCATATTATATTTGTATCCCGGTTCCATAATATCGTAAGAGGGATTGCCTCCCTTGCCATACCTTTTCCAAGCGTCCCTTTCTATTCCATGAAATCTCAGCAGACGTAATTTCTTTTCCAGAGCAGCGTTATTGAGCGTAATCATCCCGCCTTCACCGGTGGTGATATTTTTGATCGGATGAAAGGAAAATATTGCGGGATGGCCGAAACCGCCGGCGTGAATCCCCTTATAATAAGTGCCCACCGCATGGGCCGCATCTTCGATCACCTTCAAATGATATTTACGGGCCAGTTTGCTGATTTTATCCATATCCACCGGAGCGCCCGCAAAATGAACCGGTATGATCGCTTTCGTCTGGGGCGTGATTTTTTCTTCAATCAGATCGGTATCGATATTAAGCGTACCGTAATCAATATCGACAAACACCGGCTTGGCCTGGCGCAAGGCAATCATGTTGACGGTGGAAGCAAATGTCAGAGATGGCGTGATCACCTCATCCCCCGGCTGCAGATCCAGAGCCGTCAGCATCAGGTGCATACCGGCCGTGGCCGAGTTCAGTGCAACGGCATGCTTTGCCCCGGTCAATCCGCAAAACCTGTCTTCAAACTCTTTGCAGAGAGCACCGGTGGTAATCCAGCCTGATCTCAGACAGGCAACAACACTGTTGATTTCAGCCTCGCCGATAGACGGACGGCTGAAAGGCAGAAAATCTTTTCTGATGTTCATAGAGAATCCATCCTTCATTTATTTCGAATGCGTAAAATGTAAAAAGCGCCATTATCCCAGAGAATGTCTGTCCGGGGAAATTGCGATTGCAGCTGTTTCAGTTTCTCCTGATGCTGCGTCATACAGTAAATCTCCTTTTCCTGTCCAACTTTTTCAAAAAAATCCTGCACCGATAGAAAATATTTTTTTCTTTCATCAGGCGGCATCTTGACGATCCCGTCTCCCAACTCCCCAAAATCTTCGACAATCGGTGTTCGCATCTTGTTATAAAAATCAATCCCGTAAAAATTGACGCGATACTGATATAAGAGTTGCCCCGGCGGCACATGCCGGGCAATCGCGTCTTTGGCCACCAGCGCACTGCGATACGGAGACAGAAAATCATTGATCGGAAAAATGATGCCGGCCAGAAACAAACAGCAAAGCAGATAGATCGTCAGGAACCAGCCCGCGTGACTCTTCCGGGCAATCCAATCCGGCAGATAAATCATCAGCACGGACGCCAGCAGCGTGGGAAGAATATAAATCCACCAGCAAGCGGATGTCATGATCACCAGTCCTTTTGAGGGATCATGGTATTGTTGCAGGATGGGCGGCAGCAGAAGAGCGATCACAATAATCAAAAACTGAAAACATAAAACCATCCGGTAAATCATTTTTCTTTTTCCGGACCAGTCCGGCCACTGATCTTCATAGACGCGAAACAGATTGCCCGCAAACAGCGCGATGGGCAAAAACACCGGCGCCATATACGTGGCGAGCTTGGAAGAAGACGCTGTAAAAAAAAGAAAGATGAATAAAAACCAGACCGCCAGTAATTTATTTTCATCCTTTTGGAACAGGCATTCCTTCCACTTTTGGGGTTGCCAGGCCCGAATCAGATAAACGGACCAGGGCAGCGTGCCGCCGATAATAATCGGCACAAAATAGTAAAAGGGTTCCGTCTTGCCGTGCATTTGCGTCGTGAAACGCAGAAAATGTTCGCGCACAAAGAAAAACCAGAGGAAATCAGAATTTTCTTTTTGCGCCAGATAAAGCCATGGACAGACGACTGCCAGGAAGATCA
>CAYOPU010000179.1:0-4613 GCA_964405915.1 uncultured Smithella sp.
TGCCAATCAGTTGTCTCGTTTGCCTTATGCCAGAGATCATAATTTCCCTGAAGGTCCATCCAAAGTTCGGGCGTTGTATCAAGTGCCCTTGACAATCGGAAGGCTACCTCTGGAGTTACTGCACCTCTCTCGTTCAATATTTTAGAAACAGTTTTTCTGGAAAGTTTTAAATCTTTCGCAAAATCCGTAACAGAAATTTCCAGCGGCTCCAAATAATGAAGCCGTAAAATGGAACCAGGATGAGAAGGTGGTCTCTTTCTATTTCTCATAAATAAACATCTTCAATGATAGTCCTCAATATTTACGTTAACTTCAGCATGCCAAGTATAAAACTATCAGGGGCAAAGCTTTATGGCTTTTTACAGGTGACATCAAAATCACGCTTGGCTATTATTCTTTTACCCCGGTAAAAAACCTCGGCTATGTTTTGCGTATCACTGATGTTCTTTGTCGGGTTTCCCCTGACCAGAAGCAGATCCGCGCTTTTGCCCACTTCAACAGTACCGAAGTTGACATTCTTGTGCATGACGTCGCGCAATATCGCAGCCGGTACGGAAGTAGCGGAGAGCAGCGCCTCTGTCGGGGTCAGGCCGCCTTCGACCAGATGAACAAGTTCGGTGTGCAAAGAACCGCCAGTAGCCAATCCCAGATTGGGGGTGTCCGTTCCGGCAAGAATTGTAACTTTGGCGTCTTTCAGAACTTTTACATTCGAATGCAGCACCCCTTTGTATTTCTCCTTTACGTTGCGGTAGTATTCCATCCATACAGCATCACCTTCAGGAAATGGTTTGGGATTGCAAAGCGCCTCGGCATGGGAAGGCGGAATGGTCTCCCTCTCCAGCTTGGAATAACCCTGATAGTTATTCTCGTTCATAAAGAGGTTCAGTTTATGGAAAACATATACTGTCGGGATCACGAACATCTTGCGCGCGGCAAGACCTTTGGCAATCTGCGGGTCAAGCGGTTCCTTATAAACGTTATGAGCAATGCCGTCGGCGCCGCTTTCAATCGCAATCTTTACATCTTCATTCCTGCCGATGTGGATAAGAACCGGTATTCCCTTGTTGTGGGAGCGCCTTACTATCTCTTTGACAACTGGCGCCTTCATTTTGGGTGTGCCGTCAGGCAGGTCGTCCAGGAATATCTTGGTAAAATCGGGGTTGCCTGCAAGATGCTTTTCTACCTCGGCCATATCCGTTTCATCCTTTACTTCGTTAACCACCTTGGGAAACAAGACGCGCATTAACCAGGGCAGTTGTGTTTTAACCATATCAATCATAGGTATTGGGTGAGCGCCCTGCGCCGTAAATCCCATGCCGCAGTGATAAAAGCGCGGCGAAAGTTCCTTGCCCTCTTCAATAGCCGAAGCGAGCTTATTCATCGCCCCGACATCTTCGCCGTTCATATCCACCACGGCGACAATGCCGCTATACAGGCATGCCTCCCTGTTGAAACGTTCCGGCGGCAGCAGATCGAGTTTCCAGGGGATGATCATGCCGGCCATCATATGGTTATGAAAGTCAATGAGGCCGGGCATAATAGTCATGCCCTTGCCTTCAATTATCTCCAGGCCGGTTTCATTCAGCCTTTCTTTGGAAATGGCGGCAATCTTTTCACCCTGGACAAGAACATCCATATTCTCCATTACCGGCTGATCGGAACGCGCGGTGAAGACATTGACGTTCCTGATCAGGTAACCGTTTTTTGCCGGAGGAGACAATTGCACAAGCGCCGGGCTGCTGCAGCCGATAAATAAAAACACAAGAACAACAATCGTCAATCTAAAACATTTTAGTTTTTTCATTTACAATCTCCTGGAATTTTTAAGGGATACCGCTCAACACAGCATCCGGATTTTTTCAAATAAGGCAACTATTTCAATGCTCACTAATTACGCATGAACAATACTCTCTACACGTAATATAGCACAACTATTTTTTTTAGCCGGAGCATTTTGCAACTAAAAGACTAAAACGAGCAGTGATCTGTTGTATGTCATGGTCAAGGAAATCGTGACCAGGAAACTTTGCCACAAAAATATGGTTTGAATTGCGCTTATTTCGGATTGAAATCCTGCATATTTGCCGAGGTTGGCAATGTGTGTAGCACAGGAAGCAAAAAATGTATTTGCACTTAGAATATTAAGGGCGGCCTCAACCCCTTACTGGCTCATTCCATTTGCCGCTGTTCCAAAAGGTATCGAGCGCCGAGCGCCATCGGTCTTGATTCAATTCTCTGCTCTTCAACCACTGCGCGTCGTAATACGTGTCACGGTAGCGTTTTCCGTCGTCGCAAATGATCGTGACGACTGCGCCCTGTTCTCCCTTTCGATGCATCTCTTCAAGCAGGCGAAAAGCTCCGACGAGGTTCGTTCCTGTGGACGGGCCAGGTTCATAGCCGGTCAAAGCGCCGGTAAATCGCATGGCCGCGATGGAGGCGTCGTCTGGGATTTTGAACATGGTTGCTACTCCAGTTCTGAGCAGGCTGAACGTTTTGCCAAAAACGACGGGACCGCCAGAGCCGATTCCCTCTATCCTGGAACCCTTCGGAGAGGTAATGGTGTTGTTGCCGGTGCGGTACCACTCAAAGAGCGCAGAATCTTCGGGATCTACGACCGCAAGTTGGGCCGGGCAGTTACGCCCAGTATTGTCCGCCCATTTACGAAGATACCGGGCAATGCTCGTAGCGGTTCCGCCTGAGCCTGCGCCTGCGACAAACCACGCTGGACAGGGTTGTCCGCTGCCTTCCAACTGACGAAATATCTCGCTGGCCATATTCATCGTCCGATCAGGCGAGTCGTCCACGAAATCAAGGCTCTTTTCCGCATTGGCAAATTGATTGAGATTGTACCCGTTGGGTTCCTTGGCGAGCAGTTTCTCCAGGTAGGCGCCTGAGGTAAATCCGGCGGGCGCTATGGCCGTCTGACCTCCGTGATCACGTATGGCCTGCATTTTCAGCGGGCTTATCCCTGCGCGCATCACGGCAGTGAAGGGTAACCCCAGGAGCTTGGCGAAATATGCCTCACCGATGCCTGTGTTGCCGCTGGTCGCTTCATACAAACAGGTGTTCGGACCGATTTCTCCATTGACAAGAGCCTGCATAATCAAACCCCATGCCACCCGATGCTTCAGACTGCCGGTGGGGCTCAAGCCCTCATTTTTCAGATACAGACATAAGCCACTATTAAAAGGCGGGACAAGCCGCAACAATGGTGTCACTCCGCTACGACGGCGATCTTGCCAGAGCTTTTTGATCGAGCTTCTGATCCACGTAGGATCGTGCAGACAGACCGATGTCTCTTTTATCAATGACTCGGCGAACACTGAAGCACTAAAGAGTGCGTCGCTAAAGAGGAGGCCTGCGAGCCCGGTCAAGCCACCGTAAATGAAGTCTCTCCGTTCCATGGTAATGTCATCGTCATGCACCCGACGCGTCGTCATTGCCCCCTCCTATAAGTTTGAAAGATAAGTGTTCGACATTTATACGTTAATTTCGAAAATAACAGTCCGAGTACTCAATGCCAAAGCATTTCAACTATGAATCTGATACATATTCTCATTAGAACATGGAAGAATTATCTCACGTTTTGGGAACAATAACAATGATTTCCGCTCGAAAGTTGGATGACAGGTAAAATTAACCTATGCTTTGTTTCAGGAAGCAAGAACGGGATTAACCATCTATTTTTTCTGGCATTGTTTGGTCGATTCTTTTGGCTCTACCGAAACAAGGGACTCGATAAAACTCAGAAATGTTTAAAAGTTACTACTGACAACTGTTTTACACTAACCGTCCAGTGTAAGGCACGGCGGGTTTTAGCGGTCACCCATGATACCGTTGTTCGGCAGTATCTTTAGGTGCCTGCCTGTGCCGAGGCGTAAACCGACATATTGCTGAAGTACATCGAAATGTTCGCGACCACCGCGCGTACGTCGTTGAGCGACGAAATGTATAACGCCAAGTATTCTGACAAGAGTGTCGGGAAGAACATCGGCCATATCTTCAGAAATCGCTCGGTTGACGATGTCGTAGCCTTCCCGCAAAAGGTCATCATCAGTAAGTGAGGTTCCTGATTCGTGATAGTAATGTTTGTCGATCAGCGTCTCGACAACGCCTAACAAAGATGAGTCTCTCAGGGACATTTCGTGTGAGCAGTCTCAAAGGCACAATGCGCCTTCAATACTGTCGGCATAGGACTGCAACTGAAAATCAGACTCCATCTCTTTGGTAGAGAAACGGGGAACCTCGGAGTAAGGTCTTCTTGGCCTCGATTCGCTGTAGAATCCACACTCCTGACAGTGTTCCGACTTCCGGGTAGCGCCACAACACACCGCGCAAATCCAGTCCTTTTCCCTACTGCATTGTCTTTTGCCCTTCCGGGCATTGCATACATAGCACTTAATCATTTTCACTTCTTCCTTCTTTTGCCGACATTTATAATTTAACGGGGTGGCAGATGTCAAGAGCGTGAGGAAACATCTTTGTCATCTAAAGTTTGTAATTAATGAATTCGATTTGAAAGATTGGATGCCCATGAAAATTACCAAATGCTCTCTTTCAGGAAGCTATTCGTGCAACCGGATGAATGCTGCTTTCTACTTTTCCGTAGATTC
>CAYOPU010000180.1:0-4574 GCA_964405915.1 uncultured Smithella sp.
TCCCTTTGAGCACTTTCACCACAGGCTGATCGATGAATGCTTCGATAGCGTTCAGGTATCTTTCCCGGATGACAAATGTGGCTGTATCGCTTTCTGATTTTTCCATAGTTTCGGTTATAGTCGAAGATATCTTGATTGTCACGCCATCTTTCGACTACAATTGTTTAGGAGAACAGAGGAGAACAGAGGGACGCTGTTAACTTATTAACTTCATGCCAATATGAACGCTTTGTCTTAGGCAATCTGCCTGGGATGGAAACTGCAGCTCTTCTGATCTAACTTTTAAGGCCGAAATTTTTGGATTCCGGGAAGCATGATGAATTTTCGTATATCATCTTTACAAGCGCCATTGCTTCCTGCCAAACTTTTTAGATCGTGATATGCACGTTTCATAAGCGTTAGGAGTCAGGAGTTAGGTGTAAACCAGTACCAGTTTGACTGTATTTATTACTACAGGCGGAGCAGTAAAGATCATTATTTAATTTCTCGCCGCAGATGCACATCCAGCCGATTTGGCGGGCAGGATTGCCCACCATCAGAGCGTGGTCGGGGACGTCTTTTGTAACGACGGCTCCCGCGCCGATGAAGGCGTAGCGGCCGATGGTGTGGCCGCAGACAATGGTGCAGTTGGCGCCGAGGGTTGCGCCCTTTTTGATGAGGGTGGAACGGACTTGATCCATTTTACCGATTTCCGCTCGCGGGTTGTAGATGTTGGTAAAGACCATCGATGGGCCGCAGAAGACGCCGTCTTCCAAGGTAACGCCTTTGTAAACGCTGACGTTGTTTTGGATTTTGCATTTGTTGCCAATGACGGCGTCGGGGCCGATTACAACATTCTGGCCGATGTTGCAGTTTTCGCCGATTTTGGAACCGGAAAGGATGTGGGAGAAGTGCCAGATTTTCGTTTTTTCGCCTATGGTGACGTTGTCGTCAATTATGGCGGTATTATGGATAAAATAGTCAGGCGTCAGGCGTGAGGAGTCAGGAGTAGAAGCGTTAAGCGTGAGGGGTGAGGGGTCAGGCGTAAAACCTCGTTCCTTATTCTCGATGGATTGCTGGCTTAATTCGAGAACTTTTAAAACACGGAGGCCTTCTTCGCCAGAGGTCAGGGGTTTGGTGTTGGTTTTGATAGCGGATAGGAAGGCTTTGCATTCGGCTTTCAGGGGTTCTTCCCAGATGTCTGTAAGGTCGATGGCAATGCTCTCTGCTTTGTTGGGAACGGGGAGGCCGTTTTGCCAGTCTATGGTGTGCGGATAAAGAATCAGCTTGGTTTCGATGGGTTCGGTATCGTCAAAAACCAGCATGCCGCTGCTGCCTACAATCACCAGTTTCTGCTCTTTGTAGGGATTGAGCCAGCTCACGAAGATGTGCGCGCCGATGCCGGAGGGAAATTTGAGATTGGTCATGGTGACGTCGGCAATCCGGGCGTGCAGGAAGTTGCTGCCGACGGAGTCGATATATGACGGCTCTTCTCCGGTTAGGCTCAATATGATGGAGATGTCGTGCGGGGCAAATGACCAGAGGATGTTTTCTTCCCGGCGGATTTTGCCGAAGGAGAGGCGCCGGGAATAGATGTATTGCAGCCTGCCGATTTTGCCGGCTTTGATCATTTCTTTGAGGCGGATGACGGCGGCATGGTAGTGCAGGATGTGGCCGACAAAAAGGATTTTTTGTTTTTGCGCGGCCAGGCGCACCAGTTTTTCGCCGTCGGTCTGATTGAGGGAAAGAGGCTTTTCGACAAAGACGTGTTTGCCGGCGTTGAGGGCCTTTTCGGCGATTTCGTAATGGAGGGCGGCCGGGGCGGCAATGACGACGGCCTGGATGCCGTCATCCTGAAGCACTCCTTTGATGTCTTCGGTTACGGCAACATCCGGATAGGTCTTGGACATGTCTTGACGAATGCTGTGTGCGCCGTCGCAGATGGTTTTGAGAACGCCAAGCTGGTGGAAGTTGCGGACCAGGTTTTTGCCCCAGTAGCCGGCGCCGATGACGGCAACAGCTGTTTGATTGGAAGAAGGTAATGGGTTAGAGCTTATGGGTGATGGGGTTTTTGCTTTCATAGAGATCCTTATTAAATGGGTAATAGGTTAGTTGTTATGGTTAATAGTAGAAAAACAACACCTAGTTGAAGCTAAGGGATCGTAGTTCTTAATACATTATGTTTTTGTTTTGAAGTTTCATTTTTTCTTCTTTTTTATCGTGTGCTTGAGCTTCAAAATCGCAAAGTTTAACTCAATGGATGTCTCTGTATCGCTTGTTTGCAAATCGTCACCAAAGATTCCATCAATTAATTCTCCACTGCTCTGCATAAGCGCATTCTTATGAGTTTTATCTTTCACAACAGACAGCTCCTGTATGCTTCTGGATAATTGTCTAATTTTTGAAAAAGTTTCGATGATCGCAAACGTTGCTTCTGTAGCCTGTTTGCTTTTTAATATCGTTGCAATCATGTACAAACCTTTTTCAGTGAAGGCCTTGGGCAGTGCTCTGGTCTTTGCAAATTTTGTGGTCGAAAATTTCGACCGCAAATCCAAAAATTCCTTCTCGCTAATTTCAAACAGGTAATCATCTGGAAATTTATCAGTATTATTCTTTACTGCTTCATTGACACGCTTTGTCTCAACACCATAGATATTAGCGACATCGCTGTCCAAAAGGACGCTCTGTCCTCGCAGTTCAACAATGTGTTCTTTTAAGTTTTCAAATTTCAAAAGTTTATTCATGTCAAATCATCTCTCCACATTTCAATTGAGATCGGTGATGTGCACACTGAACCCCTAACGCTTCAATGATTTTCTCCGCCGCTTGGCCGTCTCCGTAGAGAGGCGGGTGATCATTTGGCGGCGTGAAGTTTTGAACGGCGGTGACGATGCGGTTGCGATCCGCGCCGGTCAAGATGTTCCAGCCGGATGCGACTGTTTCCACCCATTCCGTTTCATCGCGCAGGGTAATACAGGGGACCTTCAGCCAGTAGGCTTCTTTCTGCATGCCGCCGGAGTCGGTAAGGAGCATGCGCGCGGATTGTTCCAGCGCGATGATGTCGAAATAGCCGATCGGATCGATGATCCGAAGTGAGGCGTGAGGGGTCAGGCGTGAGGGATGCGTGGCCTCCAGAATTTTTCTGGTTCTGGGGTGGAGCGGGAGGACGACGGGTTCCCGTTCGGCAATTTCCGCAAGTGCATCCATGATATTGACCAGGCGCTTTGGATCATCCGTGTTTTCGGCGCGATGGACCGTGGCCAGAATGTAGCGCTGCGGCTGAAGCCCCAGGCGGTCCAGTATCTCCGATTGGACCGACGTTTTTGCGGCTGCAAATTGCAGGGCATCGGACATAACGTCGCCGGTGATAAGAACGTGAGGTGTTAGGTGTGAGGCGTTAGGCGTGAGGAGTGAGGAGTAAGGCGTGAGGAGTGAGGAGTCAGGTGTTAGGGGTAATGGGATGCCTTCCGCTGCAAGGTTGTCCACGGCGATCCGGCTTGGGCAGAAAAGCAGGGTAGAAAGCTGATCGGCGACAATTCGGTTGATCTCCTCCGGCATACGGCGATTGAAGCTGCGCAGGCCCGCCTCGACATGGGCCACGGGAATGTGGAGTTTGGCCGCAGCCAACGCGCCGGCCAGTGTGGAGTTGGTATCGCCGTAGATCAAAACCCAGTCCGGCTTTTCCTTGATGAGGACTTTCTCGATGGCGGCAAGCATTTGTCCTGTCTGCGCGCCGTGAGAACCGGAGCCTATGGCCAGATTGTATTTTGGCTCGGGGATTTCCAGCTCGCGGAAAAAGATGGCGGACATACCGTCGTCGTAATGCTGACCGGTGTGGATGAGGAACTCCGTGAGGCATGAGGCCTGAGGCGTAAGGGGTGAGGTGTCAGGCGTCAGGCGATTATGGGAGGCGATGGCGCGGGAAACCGCGGCGGCTTTGATGAACTGCGGCCGCGCTCCTATGATAGTGCAAATTTTCATATTTAAAGAGGTGCTGTCCCTATTTATATTTATTTACAGCTCCGCCCTCTGAGTTACAAAAAGACAGGTGACAGGTGATGGGCAATAGGCGACGGGAACAGAATTTCCAGCCTAATCCATTTAAATCTTATGTCTTTCGGGAACTGAGTTGTCCAGAAGGTCAACTTCTATCTTCAAACGCCGGATTTCATTTTCCAGCTTTTCGTATTCTTCCATTTTCCGCTTCAAGAAGCGGTAGGTTATTTTTGTTTTTTCTTCAATCCCCGCCGGGGTCAGCAGGTACAAATAAGAAATTTTGTTGTTGCAATTTTTAAAATTATCGGCCTTGATGAAGCCTTTCTCGATCAATGATTTTATCAGGAAATTGATCTTGCCCAGACTCAGTCCCAACCGGGACGACAACTCCCGTTGCGTAATTTGCGGGTTTTCGGAAATGGTCCGCAAAAGTATCAGGGATTCTTCAGTGCCCGTTTCGGACTTATGCATCTTGGCATTCTCCCGTGTTCATGCAGTGAACGAACGTGATTTCTAATGGAATCAGGTAAACAATGCAAGGACTTTTTTAAGAGTAAAAAAGGGCAATGTGACTTTTTACGAGTTCGTCAAGCTTGCAG